>JASHUF010000176.1 GCA_030040175.1 Acidobacteriaceae bacterium | reverse complement strand
TACATGCTGGCGAAGACGCGCGAGCTCGGGGAAAAGATCGCCGGGCCGGACGGGAAATCGGGCTGGTACGCGGAGTTCGAGTTCCACCGCATTTACCACGCGGTGAACGAATTCGCCATCGTGGACCTGAGCGCGTTTTATCTCGACGTGCTCAAGGACCGCATGTACACCTTTGCGCCCACCAGTCCCGCGCGCCGCTCCGCGCAGACGGTGCTGTGGAAGATCACCGAAGCCCTGGTGCGCCTGGTCGCGCCCATCCTCACCTTCACCGCCGATGAGGTGTGGGAGTATTTGCCGAAGGTGGAGGGGCGCGAGGCGAGCGTGCATCTGGCGCGGTTTTGGAGGCCGGAAGAGATTTTTGCGGAGGAGCCGGCGGCGCTGCTTGACGAGTGGAAAGAGCTGTTCATCATCCGTGATGCGGCGCTTCAGACTCTCGAGCGTTCCCGGGAGGCAAAGGAGATTGGGAAGGGGCTCGATGCGGAGTTGAAGATCAACGCTTCGGGAAAATATCTCTCCCTTCTGAAACGCCACGAGGCGGACCTCAAAGAGTTCATCAACGTGTCGAAGGTTCTAGTCAGCGAATACTCTGAGGAAGACGCATGGGTGCGACCCACCGAGTTCAACCGCGTCAGTTTAGTGATGGAGGGTACCGGACAACACTCGAATCTCAGAATAGAGCCGTTTCTCGCCTCCGGCCACAAATGTGCCCGCTGCTGGAACTTCATGCCAAGAGTCTCCAATTACGGCATCTGGGAAAACGTCTGCGACCGCTGCCAGTCAGCCCTCCGCGAAATGGGCATCGATCCACCCGAAGCGCCGCCGCAAGCGGAGGACGCCGCGTGAACACGGACCAGAGCCTTCTGCGGCCGGGCTTTCTGGGGTCCACGGCTTTTGACTGGCCCCGAACTCCGGCAGTTCTGTAACAAGGGCACGGCTCTTGATCGGCTCCCGAGATAAAGAGCTTTGTAACAAGTTTTGTAACAAGGGCACGGCTTTAGCCGGGCCGTAACAGCATGAGTAAAAGGGGGAGGGGCTTTAGCCCCTGCCATGGCGCATCCGGGCAGAAAAGCGTTTCCGGCCAACATCCTCAACCCGTCGCGAACGTTCTTTGCAACTACGGGAACCAGCATGGGCCGCAGGCTCTTGCAGTCCCAACGCAATGCGGAGCTGCTCATTGATGTGCTGCGCGCGCTTGCCGCGGAGAGAAAGTTTGAGCTGCACGACTTTGTGATCATGCCCGATCATCTGCACCTGTTGTTGACGGTTCACGACGGGATGACCATCGAGAAGGCGATGCAGTTGATCAAGGGCCGGTTTTCGCATCGGCTATCGCATGAATCCGGCTACAAGGGCGAGGTTTGGCAGCGCGGATTCACCGAGGCGCAGGTGATGAATCCGGAGAGCTTTGAAGCGCACCGCGAATACATTGCGCAGAACCCGGTGAAAGCACGGTTGGTAGCGTCCGCGGAGGAGTTTCCCTTCTGCTTTCGATATCTTGCGAAGAAGAAAGCGGAAGCGATGGTGGGCAGGGGCTAAAGCCCCAGGGGCATTTTGCGCGCATTGGCGGCCCGGCTCAAGTCACCCCATCGAGCACAAATCGCTCGATGGGGACCCCGACAAGCCGTGCCCTTATTACAAAACAGGGCGAAATCACTGAACGATGAGAGACTGAAGCGATGGGCAGGAAACTCAGAAACCAGACCTGGATTGGAAAGATTCTGGCCCTGACGGAATGCGTTGTGAAGATCGGAATCAACCTTTGATAAACGCATTGGCAAACTGGCCTCGCCCCACCCGCCTGCCCTGGCTGCTCCTCATCTCCGCGCTCGTCTTCGTGGCCGACCGGCTCACCAAGACCTGGGTCGCGCATCACATCGTGCTCGGCGGCGCCATTCCTGTCATCGATCACGTCCTGCGCATCACCCACTGGACCAACGACGGCGCCGCCTTTTCGCTCTTTGCCGATTCAGCCTCGCCGCATCTGGTGCGCGTGGGCCTCATCGCGTTCACCCTCATCGCGGCGCTGGTCGTGCTCATCGCGCTCGCCCGCACGGGCAGCCGCGTCACCCTCACCACCGTCGCCCTGGCGCTCATCCTCGGCGGGGCGCTGGGCAACGTGCATGACCGTATCGCCTACGGCTCGGTGGTCGATTTCATCGAGGTGCACATCAATCTCTATCACTGGCGTTACCACTGGCCCGACTTCAACGTAGCCGACTCGTCTGTGGTCATCGGCGCCTGCCTGCTCTTTCTCGATTCTCTGCGCCCGCACAAGAAGTCTGAGTCCTGACATGTACACGCCCAAATTCAACCAGGTGACCGACCGCGGCCTTCTTCTCGAAGCCATGCGCGCTTATCCGTTCGCCACCGTCGTCGGCCCCATTGCGAGTCTCGAACCCGGCGCCGGCACGCAGGCCACGCACCTGCCGCTCGTGGTCAAAAACGAGCGCGAGCCCGAACTCGGCGACTTCGTCATCGAGGGCCACTTCGCCAAAGCCAACAAGCACTGGACCGCGCTCGCCGGCCGCGAGGTGCTGGTGATCTTCGCCGGACCCCACAGCTACGTTTCGCCCTCGCTTTATGTGGAAGAGCTCTCCGTGCCCACCTGGAATTACATCGCCATTCATGCGTACGGCACGCTCGCCCTGGTCGAAGACGAGGCCGGCAAAGAGGCTCTGCTCGCCGCGCTCATCGCCGCCCACGATCCCGCCTATCTCGACCGGTGGCGCAGCCTGCCCGAGGGCTTTCGCCGGACGATGCTGGGCAACATCGTCGGCTTCCGCGTGCCCATCGCGCGCCTTGAGGGCAAGTTCAAGTTGAGCCAGAACCGCGCCCCCGCCGAACGCCGCAACGTGCACGCCGCGCACGCGGCAGGCAATGACGACCAGCGCGCGCTCGCCGCATGGATGACGCGCCTCGGTGTGCCCCCCGAATCCAGGTAGGAAAGAGCTCTCTAACTCACTTATACTAAATGGTTTATCCCTCCGCGCGAACAGTCTGCGGAAAGCCCTCGGCAAAATCCTTGTCATTCATGAAACGCCGTCTCCCGGCTCGCCACTATGAAGCCGGGAGGCGAAACGGATGCCGGAGCTCTCCGCACAAATCGAAACTCTTTACCGCGTGATCGAACAGATCCGGCCGGAATCCGAGCCGCGTCCCAGGCGCCTTGCGCAACTCCAGCCCCCAGCCCTGCGCCAGGCGCCACAACAGGGAGCTTTCCACCTGCACAGCGGCGTTCATCGCCTGTCTCGCCGCGCGGCTTCGGTTCGCTGGATTTTCACGTTTTACTGCCTCTGGTTCTCTCTGCCTTTGTCGGTCTGGTTCTCGAGCGGGTGGATCGGACTGTTTTTCTACTGGCGCACGCTTTCCGGCGCGGCGCGCCTGGTGGACTTGTTCTCGCGCAGACCGTCGATTCGCCGCAAGGAATCCGGACTTATCCGCCACAGAGGATTCGCTTCTAGGGCCTGTTAACACTATTAGGACGGCAGCGACGGGAGCGGATTTTTCCGAGCGCGCGAAGCGAGGAGTGGCAAATGCTGAAGCATTTTAGCGACGAGCGACAAAGCAATCGGGAAAATCCGCCCCGTCCCTTCGGCTTCTACCCAAACGCGCAAACGCAGCGCGTTTGGGGCCCTGGGTTGCGGCGAAAATCGGGCCATACTTTGTTGTCGGCCTTGACTGGGGTCCTGCCACAGCCTGCGGCCTCCGCCTCGTCTGGCCCGATTTTCGCTCGCAACGCTGTTCGCCCTAATAGTGTTAACAGGCCCTAGCCCATTCCAGTTGTGCCCGCTTGAATCGGGCTCGAGAGGGGCGCCATGCCCGGTGATCGAACTCGAAGTGCGATGACCGCCGAAAGCGTGCTCGTCTTTGGCGGCGCCCTCCCCGGCGACGCCCGGCCAGGAGGCGCGCAGGCGGGGCAGCGCACGCGGAAAGCCGCGCCACGTGTTTCCGGAGCAGGCGCTTTGGTATACTTGCGTTCTCCCGGTCTGACGGAGAGAGCCTTGCAATTTCGCGAGTTCGACGCAGGGTATGTCGCCAACCTCCGTGCGGGTGACCTACGCACGCAGGAGCATTTTGTTGCCTACTTTACCGAGCTCCTGCACCTGAAACTCCGCTCCCGGCTGCAATCTCCCCACGCCATCGAGGACGTCCGCCAGGAAACATTTGCTCGCGTCCTCGATTCCCTGCGCAAGGAGGGCGCGCTGCGCCATCCTGAGCGCCTGGGCGCCTTTGTCAACACGGTGTGCAACAACGTTCTCTTCGAGCATTACCGCGCCTCCTCGCGCAGCCAGTCGCTCGACGAGGAAGGCCAGACGGAGCCGCCCGCGGCCGACGACGTGCTTGGCATCGTGGCTTCGCGCCAGTTGAAGGCCAAGGTGCGCGAGATTCTGCTCGACATGCCGGAGCGCGACCGCTCCCTGCTCAAAGCCGTCTTTCTCGAAGAGCGCGACCGCGACGAGGTGTGCCGCGAGCGCGGCGTGGACCGGGAATATCTGCGCGTGCTGCTGCACCGCGCCAAGCAGTCGTTCAAGAACGAGTATGTGAAACGGATGGGCGCAGGCGCCTACACCAAAACTGCGTAAGGAGACAGGGAAGGTGGTTCCCATGCTGATGTTCGAGCCTGGGAGGATGACGATGGAACACCAACAAGCTGTACAGGAAATGGCGGTCGAGCGGTACCTTCTGGACGAGCTCGCGCCCGAGCTCCGCGAGGAATTCGAAGAGCACCTCTTCGACTGCGCGGAGTGCTCGCTCGATCTGCGCGCCGGAGCCGCCTTTGTGGAGGAAGCCAAGCTGCAACTGCCCACGCTTGCCTCCACCGCGCCCGCGGCCAAACCTGCGCCCCGGCAGGCGAGCCGGTTCGCCTGGCTGCGGCCTGCTTTCGCCGTACCCGCCTTCGCCGTTCTGCTGGCCGTCATCGGCTTTCAGAACTTCTCCACCATTCCCTCGCTGCGCTCGGCCGCGCGGGAGCCGCGCCTGACGCCGTGGGTGAGCTTCCACACCGGCACGCGCGGCGACGCCCACCTCGCCGTTCCCGCCGATGCCCGGCAGGGCGCGGTCCTTCTGATTCAGATTCCGCAGGAAACTGACGATGCAAGCTATGCCTTTGACCTGTACGATCAGCACGGCAAGCGCATCTGGACCGAGACGGCGGCGGCGCCGCACGATACCGGCGCGCAGACCGGCCCGGGCAGCGGTGCCTTTTCTCTCGCGATTCCCGGCGCCGGCCTCGAGCAGGCGTCGTATACTCTGGTTATCTCCGGGATTACGCCGCAAGGCGCCCGCACCGAGATCGACCGCCGCATTCTTGATGTCAGCTTCGGCGAATAGCCGCTTCCGCATACCCTGGCTCTGCACCATGTGAAAGGAACTGAAGACCCTCCATGGCCGACGACACCACCCGGGGGCATCGTTACCACGCTGAAGCGACTGTCTTGACCGGCGATCTGTTTCATCCGCTCAAGCAGGAGATCAAGCCGCAGACCAACGTCAAGCTGTCTGAGCACGGCGGCTATCTCTCCGAGCACGCGGAGCCCTATCGCCTGGAAGGCGTCATCTCCTTTGAGAAGGCCTACACGCAGGCGGCCGGAAACCGGGACCACACCAAGCCCCATCACGGCTGGAGCACCCTGGTCACCTCGGTCATCGAAAACCTGAACGTGCTCGAGGTGGTCACCGCCGACCGCGTCGTCGGCCAGATCGCCACCCACCACCCGCTCGAGGGCTATGTGCCCGCGGTGCATTTTCTGGGCACGCGCATTGAAGGCCTGCGCGTCGCCGGCCATCCGGTCAAGGTGGTTTTCCCGCCTTTCCATCCCTATCCCTTCGACCAGCCCGCGAACAACGGCGCCTACACCCGCCATCCCGGCTTGCTCGAGCGCGTCAGGAGCCACTTCGAAAGCATCCGCTCGGCCAAAGACGTTCCCGATGACTTAGTCCAGCGCTACAATCAACCGGCGCCGAGGACCGAAGGCGAAAAGGAGATTCTCGAGTGCTCGCTGGTCAGCCGGGTGGAGGTGGACGCTCCGGATTTTGTCCGTGGCTTTGGCCATGTGCTCCACATCCGCGATTTCGGCAAGGTCCATCTGGGTCTTTTGCGCGTGGAGCACTCGCAATTCAACAAGTACGGCGTGCCCGAGGTAACCCTCTTTGACCTGAGCATGCTCAAGTTCGAGTTGGGCTGCATCGGCGGGGGAAATTCCTCGGCCAGCAACACCATCATCAACGGGCAGAGCTACCCGTGATCTGAGCTCTTGTTGAGCAGGAACCATGCGTCGGTATGGCGGCAGCATGCGGCGTAGCCTCAGGCGCCGCCGCTTCCTGCCCGCATGCGTGCTGGGGCTGTTTCTCCTCATTCCGCTCGAAGACTCCCGTCCCACCGACGCGCAAGCCGAATACGACCGCATCCGCCTCTCCTTTCTTCACGGCCAGCTTGAGGATTGTCAGCGCAGGGCCGAGCAGGATTACCGCAGTTTTGCCGCCCGCGATCCCGAGTGGGCTTCGCGATTCCGGCTCCTCGAGGCGGAGGCCATGGTGCGTCGCGGACTTTATGACGATGCCTTGACCCTGCTCGCCGGCTTCAGCCCCGCTGCAAACGACCCGCAGGAGACGGTGCAGCAATTGACGCTTGAGAGCATCGCTCTCACGCGCCAGCAGCAATTATCCCTCGCCGGTGAGAGAATCGCGCGCGCCGGGGAGCTCTGCCGGGAAACTGCGTATCCGGCCTGTGGCAGTGTCCTGCGTGCGCGCGGCATTCTCGCCGCATCCCAGGGGAACTTCAGCCAGGCGCGGCAGCTTTTTCTCGACACTCTCAGCTTTGCTCAAGCGCACCGCGACCGGTTCCTTGAAGCCTCAGCCGCACTGAATCTGGGGTGGGCGGCAATTCAGGTCGAGCACTACGACGAGGCGGTCGACTGGTCGCGGACGGCGTATAACGATTCTGTGGAATTGGGCGCTCAGGACCTGGCGGAAAGCAGTTCAGGCAACCTCGGATGGGCCTATTTTCGCCTGGGAGATACGGAGAGGGCTTTGCAGCTCTTCCTTGAAGCCGAGAAGGAGGCGGAAAAGATCGGGAATACGGCTTCCGCGCTGGGCTGGCTGACCACTGTCGGCTATGTGCATCAGCAGGACGGCGATCTGAAGGAAGCCGCGAATTCTTATGACCAGGCGCTCGCGCTCGCGGTGGCGATCCGCAGCCGGGAAGACATCGTCAACACCCTCGAGGTTCTGGCTCATCTCTCCATCGACGCCGGCAGGCTCGACCAAGCGGCCGGCTACCTCGATCGGCTCGCGCCCCTTTTGCGATCGTCGCAGAACCGCCTGGACGAGCTGGACGTTCTCCTCGCGCAGGGCAGGATCGCCGCCGCGCGCGGCCCCGATGCGAGCCACGACGCGCAGGCCGAAGCCATCTTCCGCACCGTAGCGGCCGACCCCGCGAGCCAGACCTCCATGCGCCTGGGCGCCGAGCACGAGCTTGCCCGGCTCGAGGAGCGGCGCGGCGACCTTGCCGCCGCGGACCGCATGTATGCGACCGCCCTCGACGCCTTCGAGCAGGCGCGCAGCCGGCTCCGGAACGAAGATTCGAAACTGCCTTTCCTCACCAACGCCGCGCCCATCTACGATGACTATATTCATCTGCTGGTGAAGCAGGGCCGCGCGGATCAGGCTCTCGCCGTGGCCGACCACAGCCGCGCGCGCACGCTCGCCGCCGGGCTCGGGCTCACCATCCCCGCGCAGCCGGTCGCGCTCTCGGCCGGCCGCATCGCGCGAGATGCCGGCGCCACGCTGCTCTTTTACTGGCTTGGGGCATCGCAATCCTATCTCTGGGCCATCGCGCCCGAAAAAACTGCGCTCTTCGCGCTGCCGCCATCGCGGGAGATCGGGCGCATGGCTGGCCGCTATCGCGACGCCCTTCTCGGCCCCGGCGATCCGCTCGACTCCGCTGACCCCGGCGGCCAGGCTCTCTACCGCATGCTGGTGGCGCCGGCCGCTTCGCTCATCGCGCCTGGCTCGAACGTCGTCATTCTTGCCGACGGCGCGCTCAGCCAGTTGAACTTCGAGACTCTTCTTGTGCCCGGGCCCAAGCCTCATTACTGGATCGAGGACGCCACCGTGGTCTCCGCGCCTTCGCTCACCATGCTGGCTTCGGCCAAACCCCCGGCAGCCGGCAGGCGCAGTCTGCTTCTGCTTGGCAACGCTGTCTCACCCGACCGCGAATATCCCAATCTCCCCAACGCGTCCCTCGAGATGCGGCGCATTGAAAGCCACTTTACCGCGCAGGACCAAACCGTCTTTGCCGGCCAGGGCGCCAATCCCGACGCCTACGCGGCCAGCTCGCCGCAGCAGTACGCCTATATTCACTTCGTGGCGCACGGCGTAGCCAGCCTCACTGATCCGCTCGACTCCGCCATCATTCTCTCCCGCTCCACTGCGGCCGATGATTCCTTCAAGCTGTATGCGCGCACCATCATCCAGCATCCCCTCCATGCGCGCCTCGTCACCATCTCCTCCTGCTACGGCGGCGGCACGCGCACTTACGCCGGCGAGGGGCTCGTGGGCCTCTCGTGGGCCTTTCTGCGCGCCGGCGCCCACACCGTGATCGGCGCGCTGTGGGAAGTGAGCGACGACTCGACGCCCGCGCTCATGGATGCGCTCTACGCCGGGCTCGAACAGGGCCTCCCGCCCAGCGCTGCGCTGCGCCAGGCCCAGCTCGCCCTGCTGCACAGCCACGGCGATTACCGCCATCCCTTCTTCTGGGCCCCCTTCGAGCTCTACACCGGCCTCTGATTTACAATTTTTCGACAGCCGTCCACCCCTCCGCGGTCCCTCAGTCCCTCACTCCCTTGTTCCCTCAGTCCCTCAGTCCCTCGCTCCCTTGCTCCCTGACCCCTGATCCCTGATCCCTGTTCTCTGCGATACATTGAAATCATCGCCATGCGCGTCGTCGCCCTCATTGCCGGCATTTTCTGCCTCCTGGCCATCCTCTTCGACGCCTTTCAGACCATCATCCTGCCCCGCCGCGCCATCGGCCGCTTCCGCATCACCCGCATGTTCTACATGCTCACCTGGCGCCCCTGGGCGTTCTTCACGCGACGCATCCGCCATCCCCGCCGCCGCGAGACCGTCTTCGGTTACTACGGCCCGCTCTCCCTCATTCTTCTGCTCATGGTCTGGGCCGCTTCCATGCTCGTGGGCTTCGCGCTTCTCTTCTACGCGGCCGGCAGCCCCTTCAACGACGCCGCCGCGCACGCAGGCTTTCGCACCGACCTCTACGTGAGCGGCACCACCATCTTCACCCTCGGCCTGGGCGATGTTACCCCGCATAGCGCCTGGTCGCGCGCCATCGTCATCCTCGAATCCGGCACCGGTCTCGGCTTTCTCGCCATCGTGATGGGCTATTTTCCCGTTCTCTACAGCGCCTTCTCGCGCCGCGAAGTCAGCATCTCCCTCCTCGACGCGCGCGCCGGCTCGCCGCCCACGGCGGCCGAGCTCATCCGCCGCCACGCCTATCCCGGGGGCGATCAGGCGCTCAGCCTGCTGTTGATCGAGTGGGAGCGCTGGTCGGCCGAGCTGCTCGAAAGCCACATCTCCTACCCGCTCCTCTGCTACTTCCGCTCCCAGCACGGCAACCAGAGCTGGCTCAGCGCGCTCACCGCCATTCTCGATACGTCCGCCCTCCTCATCGCCGGCGTGCGCGGCCCGGAGGCGCGCCAGGCGCAGCTCACCTTCGCCATGGCCCGCCATGCCGTGGTCGATCTGGTCCAGATTTTCTCGCTCCAGCCGGTTCCCGGCGCCCGCGATCGCCTTCCGCCCGAAAGCGCCGGGAAGCTCTATGACCTGCTCTGCCAGAACGGGGTCAATGTCTGCCGCGACGCCAACTCCTTAGAGCGGCTGCGTGAGATGCGCGGGCTCTACGAGGGTTACGCCGAGGCTTTGGCGCGCTATCTGCACATGCCCCTGCCGCCGTGGTTGGCCGAGCATCCCTTCAAGGACAATTGGCTCACCGTGGCCCGCGTGCGCAAGGAAACTGAGGCTGCCGATCCCGCACCTGAGACCACCGCCCGCCCCGATCAGGTAGCCGCGTTCTTCGACCATCCCCACAACTTCTGACTGGGCGCTGCGACGCCGCCGGTTGTCATCCTGAGCGCAGTTTGCCGCGTTCCTCGCGGCAAACGGAGTCGAAGGATCCGCAGTTCCCTCCGCGTGATCCACGCGACGCCGCGCTACGCGAACTTGCCGAACCCCTCCATCTGCTCGGCGCGATATTCGCGCCGCTCCACCGGCGAGGAGAGCACGGTCGAGGTCGACGTGGCGCCCAATGGCGACAACCGGTCGATGACCGATTCGAGGTGCTTGATGGAGACCACGTCGGCCTCGATAATGAACGACTCGTCGCCGGTGATGCGATGGCAGCGGCGAATCTCGGTCATATTTTTGATCGCCTTGACCGCGCGGCTCACCTGCAGATCGCCGCCGGGGATAGTCAGCCGCACCAGGATGCGAATGGGCGCGCCCAGCTTGGCGATGTTCAGGGCTGCATGATAGCCGGTGATCACGCCCGCCTCTTCCAGGCGCCGCACCCGCTCGGCTACCGCGGGCGTGGAGAGACCCACCTGCCGGCCCAGCTCGGCAAACGGCTGCCGTGCGTTCTGCTGCAGCAGCTCCAGAATCTTCCAGGCAATGCTATCCAGTTCGAACACGTTGGGGCGAGTACGATGGGTCATTGAGTCACCGTTCCTTAAGCCGTTTTCCTCTTTAGCTTAATCTCGTGAGGCGCAATTGCGCCGAATCCTTTCAAATCCCCTTCAATCGGCAGAATTTCCGTCTTATGCTCATTTCCGTTGGCCCCATCGAGCCGCCGGAGGCGCTTCCTGTTCTCCCGCCGCGCTTTTGGGCTTACAGGAGAAATCGGCATGAGCGCTTCCCCTCGCTCCGCATTCGCCGAGCCCACCCAAGCGGAAACGGATTTCCTTCCCCTCAAGGGAACCGATCACATTGAGTTCTATGTGGGCAACGCGCGCCAGGCCGCGTACTTTTATCGCGCCGCCTTCGGCATGGCGCTGGTGGCTTACGCCGGTCCGGAGACGGGTGAGCGCGATCGCGCCTCCTACGTCGTCCAGCAGGGCAAGATCCGCTTTGTGCTCACCACGCCGCTGCGCAGCGGCAACTCCATCGCCGGCCACGTTCACCGCCACGGCGACGGCGTGCGCTCCATCGCGCTCTGGGTCGACGATGCCCGCGGCGCCTGGCGCGAGACCACGCGCCGCGGCGCCCAAAGCGAAGCCGAGCCGCGCGTGCTCGACGACGAACACGGCCAGGCGGTGATCTCGAGCATCCGCGCCTACGGCGACACCATTCATACCTTCGTCGAGCGCGGCGCATACAACGGCCCCTTCCTGCCCGGCTTCCGCGCGGTTGCGTCCGATCCCGTGGCTCGACCAGTGGGC
>JASHUF010000175.1 GCA_030040175.1 Acidobacteriaceae bacterium | reverse complement strand
CGTAGTCTGGAAGGAAAAGTAGGAATACGTGAGAAGTGGTTTGGGGGCCGTGGGTTGGCCTGGGCACAGGATTTCTAAATCGCATGTGTGGATTCGAGGAGAATTGGAAAACGCGATGTGGCAGGTGGCTGCATCGCTGATTTTTCCACGGTTCGCAGAGAGCAGAGAAAAATGGGTGTGGATGAACGGTGGATTGTGTGCAGGACGCGCCTGAACGCTTGTGCAGGTTGGGGTTGGCGGGGAGGGCAAATCCACAACGCTGGGGCGTAGCGGCGATTCCGGTTCGATCCATGCCGGGATGATATTCGGTGTGCTTTCGCAGGCGGGAAGCGGTTGAGAAGGGTTCCCGATCCAGCACTGCCGCCGCGTTGAGGGGAGTATGAGACCGGCTGGCACCGCGCCTTCTCCCTAGACTTGAGGAGGGCGCTGGATCGAGGACTCTGGAGCGATGCCGATTGATATTAGGCGGCTGGAAAGCCTGCTGGAGCAGATGTCGGCTGAAGACGCGCCGGGCCGTGAATTCTGCGAGGCGATTGCCGAGCTGGCGCGGACGGGGCGGTTTGCCGAGTTGCGCCCGGTGCTGCCGGGGGTATTGTACGAGGAGCTATGGGCGCGCTACAGGCAGGACCCTGCCCGTTTTGTGCAGGGCTGGAAGAACCTGGGCCAGGAGATGCGCCAGGGATTCATTCACCACGCGCGGCAGCGCCTCACGCAGTTGACGCGGCTGCAGCATGAGTCCAAGACGGGTGACGCGCTGGCGTGGCAAAAGATCCAAAGAGCGCTCGATGGGCAGCAGAACAACCTGCTGCGCGCGGCCTTTGCCATGGAGCAACTGGAGCTGATCGAGCCCGCGGTACTGCGGGCGGCACACCTGCGCGAATGCGTGGTGGCGGCGCCGTGCTCGGAAGAGGCTGACCGCTATCTCGACGAGGCGACGCGCTGCTATTTTCTGGGGTTGTTTACGGCCTGCGCGGTGATGTGCCGCTCAGTGCTGGAGGAGGCTGTTAAGCGGAAGTTGCCGGCGGGACTGGCGCGGCTGGTGCGCACACGCTACCGCAATGCTGCCACGCTCGGCAATCTGCTTCACGAGGTCAATAACAACCTGCAGTTGACGGGGATCGATCCCGATTTTCCGTGTATCGCAAACAAAGTGAACGACACGGGAAAAAAAGCCGTGCACCAGGGGCTGCTCTCTGAGGATGAAGCGCGCGTATGCCTGCAAAATGCGCGCAAGGCGCTGGAGCTGCTGCTGCGCGCTTGACATAAACAAGTTGTGAGAAGATGGCCGCAGGCGTGAGCGCTGGCTGCCGGAGTGCGCTGCCTGGGGATGTATGCGAATGAGATGGCGCATCGCAGGCGCTGCGCTCGGAATCTCTGCTTTTTGTATGGCCGGACGAGCAGCGGCCCAGAGCGCGCCGGGCAGCGGGACCGGGGCTGACCATGCCACGTCTGGCAAGGCAGCAATGGCCCCGCCGGCGTTTGAAGTGGCCACCATCAAGCCGGTCGACCCGGACGCGAGTAAAGGCCGGTACATCGTCATGCAGGGCACGGACCGCTTTGTGGCCAAGAACTACACCGTGAAGCTGCTGATTGCCGCAGCCTACGACCTGAATGCGCGCGAGATTTCCGGCGGACCCGGCTGGGTGGATTCCGATCACTACGACATTCTTGCCGCTACGCCGGGCGAGACGCGGCCCAGTCACGACCAACAGATGGCCATGCTGCGTACTCTGCTGGCGGAGCGCTTCAAGCTGCGCTTTCATCGCGAGGCGAAGGAGTTCTCTATTTACGCGCTCGCGGTGGCCAAGGGCGGGCCGAAGTACGCGCAAGGCGATGGGCCGGGGCTGAAACCGAGCGCCGAAGCGCCCACCGATCCGCCCGCGCTCATCAGCACTGTCTATCCCGACCGCCTGCAGCTTCCGGCGCGCAATGCCACCATGGCGGATTTTGTCGCCATGCTGCAGCGCGCCATGCTGGACCGGCCGGTGGTGGACGAGACCGGGCTCACGGGGCGGTTCGACTTCGACCTTGAGTGGGCGCCGGATGAAACGCAATTCGGCGGCGAGCTCCCGGTGGCGCCGGCCGATGCGCAGGCTCCCCCGCTCTTTACCGCGCTGGAGCAGCAACTGGGGCTGCGTCTCGAAGCGACGCGCGGCGCGGTGCAGGCGCTGGTGGTGGATGGAGTGGAGAGGCCGACGGCGAACTGAAAAAGCTTTCGTTAGATAGAGATTGTGACGCACCTCGACCTACCGTCGAAGTTTACCTTCCACAACTTGAGAATGTCTCTCCCGATCAATCCCGAGTATGGTCCCCTATCAAAATCGCCAGCGAGAATCTTGAGGGTTCCGATTGCAGGTAAATCCGAATTCGGAAAACTAACCGAGCACGCGTATTCGTCACACAAGCAGGGTCCACCCACCCCGCTCACTCGAACCCTCGCATTGGTTAGTGTGAGCTTTCGATTGATCGCGAGGACCTTATTGATGATGGTCGTGTGTGCGCCCGTATCCAAGAGGGCAGAGATGGGAAGAGGTTTAGGGTAGTCGAGCCCGATACCAAGTTGCATTTCGTCATCTGTGGGCATCACGCTGACTTTTATGCATGGGCCGGGGTCAGCGAAGTCAAACGGATTCCACGGTATCTTGAGAGGCGCCATACTATGCGATGAAATATACCGGTTCCGTTCGCCAAATCTGCTTTACAAGAAAGATCTTGTGCGGTCCGAAAGCCGCTAGCCCGGCCCGAAAGGCCGCGGCATATTCATCAAAGAATTCATCTAGAACCGTTTCCCCCCTAATGACCTTAAATTTGCCGAGATTATTCCGAGACCACTCTTGCCGGTGTTCCTCGAACACCCTCAGTTCAGCATCTAACGGGGTTGCCGTTTCCATGCGCGCGCCCCTTTCGGCAATCTTACGCGCGTTTGGATGGAGGATCTCCAAACCGCATTATCATATGATAACGCTATAGTGTTACAATATAATACTGTAGTCAAGGGGAAATATAGACATATGAGCCCCAGACCACCCCACGTGCCGAAAGGCGCGCGTCCGACGTCGCTTTCTCTCTCGGTTGAAGACCGTGCGGCCCTTAGTTGGATTCAGCTGGCGCGCGAAAACAGGAGAAGCGACAGGAAGACGCTCAACGACATTCTGGTCGATGGCCTTTGGCTCCTTGCGGAAAAAGAAGGAAAGACGAGGCAGGAGATTCTGGCAATGCTACCTCCGCCGGCTCCGATCGAGGCTGTTCAGGGGAACGTTAGAGAAATGCCGAAGAAGCCAAACAGGAAACGGCCCACGTGAAGGCCATTGTCTGAGCCTGTCGGATGAATTCCAAGGCTTTTTAATCGGGTCGGACGCGTTATTCCGGCGCTTCTATACTTGTATTTCCATGTCCTACGCCGCGGCCATTGAGCAACTGAACGCGCTGACGCCGGAGCTGTACACGCGCGCCGGCCATCCGCGGCACAAATTCTCGCTCGACGAGATTCGCATCCTGCTCGCTGAGCTCGGCGAGCCGCAGAAGCAGTTCCCTTCCCTGCTGATTGCGGGCACCAATGGCAAGGGATCGACGGCGGCCACGCTGGCCTCGATTCTGCAAGCGGCGGGGCTGCGCACGGGCCTCTACACTTCGCCCCACCTCGAGCGCGCCAACGAACGCATTCGCGTGGGCGATGCGCGCTTTCCAGGGGCTGAGATCGACGACGACGCCTTTGCGCGCACGTTTTTTCTGGTTCTGGACGCAGCGCACCGGCTGGTCGAGGAAGGCCGTCTGCCGCAGTTTCCCAGCTACTTTGAGATTTTGACGGCGCAGGCGTTCCTGCATTTTGCCGCAGAGCGCGCGGAGATTGCGGTGCTCGAGGTGGGGATGGGCGGGCGGCTGGATGCGACCAACGTGGTCGATCCGCTGCTCTCCGTGATCACTGACATATCGCTCGACCACATGGAGTGGCTGGGCTCGACCATTGCCGCGATCGCGCGCGAGAAGGCAGGCATTCTGCGCCGCGGCGG
>JASHUF010000174.1 GCA_030040175.1 Acidobacteriaceae bacterium | reverse complement strand
CTTTGCACACCGAGTTTCATGCCCTTGTGGACGCCACCAACGGCGACACCTGGCTCGAGCCGGTCGCGGCCACGCTCGGCGGCTCGCAATTTACCGCGCAGGGCGAAGTGATCGGCCTGCCTGCAGGCGCCTTGCCCGCGCCTTCGCGCCCGGGCGAGTCCGCGGGAAGTTCCGGCGGCCACTTGATCTCCCTCCTGGTCGATATTCCCCATGGCCGCATGGAGGATTTTCTCCGCCTCACCAGCAAGAACGGCGTCCCGCTCATGACCGGCGCACTCACCATGAAAACCACGCTCGAAATTCCTCCCGGCAAGGAGCCGGTCCACGAGCGCATCCGGCTCAAAGGCCGCTTTTCGCTCGCCGAGGCCCAGTTCACGAACGCAAAGATTCAGGAGCGCATGGCCGATCTGAGCTTCCGTGGCCAGGGCGACCCCAAGGCAGCCCAGCAAGCCGCCGCCGCGGCCGGCATCCGCGCCACCATGGCCGGCAGCTTCACCATGGATAACGGAGTTATCACCCTCCCCGACCTCACCTACACCATGCCCGGCGCCGACATTACGATGGCCGGCGCGTACGGCGTGGAAGGCGGCCGGCTCGACTTCACGGGCACGGCCAAAATGACGGCCACGGTTTCGCAGATGCTGGGCGGCTGGAAGGGCCTGCTGGCCAAACCCGTCGACCGCTTCTTCAAGAAAGACGGCGCCGGCACCGTGATCCCCATTCACATCGACGGCACCCGGGAAAGCCCGCAAATCTCCGTCGATTTCAATCGGCTGAAAACTACTTCGCCCCAGCGTCCCGATCAGCCGCAGTAAGCCGTATGCAATGGACGCATTTTGGGTGCGCCTTCCTGCGCCGGCCGGCCGCGCGCGCATTCACCGGAGCGGCTCCTCGCGGTAAAGCTCCGCCGTATGCCGCACCCCCACGCTCACTGCCATCGCAAACATCGCCCCGGCGGCAATCCCTCCGCCCACATCGAAGAGCAGGAGCCGATGCCCGAAGAGGTGCGCATACGGGTTCCGCAGCAGCGCCAGATTTCCAACGGCGAGCAGAATGCGCAACTCCGTCGGGCCAAACCATCCCTGCGAAAGCTCGAAGCGGCCCAGCGTGTACGTCGCCAGGTAGCTCTCGGCCGCGAGCAGCAGAAACGCAACCAGCATGGCCGCCGCGGTGACTCCGTGCAGGAACCCTGACCATGCCAGCCCGCCCATGAGGGCTGTTGCGCCGAAGATGTCCACCATGTGATCGACGTAGAATCCGTACCGCGGCCGCTCCTGCCGCCGCACCCGCGCCAGCGTGCCGTCCAGGCTGTCGCCCAGCCAGTTCAACGCCAGGAAAAAAATTCCCGCAAGCAGCGCGCGCCGGTCCCATCGCGCCAGCGCATAGCACGCGCCCACGCCGATCTGCGCCGCGAATCCGATGAGCGTGAGCCCGTCCGAAGTAACCCACCCGGGCGCTTGCTCCGCCATCCAGTGGAGCGCGCGCTTCTCCGCTGCCGCTGTCAGCGCCTGTTGCTTCCGCCGCGCCGTCTTGAAACCCGCCTCCGCCGTTGCCGCTCCTGCGCTCATCACCATCTCCTCTTTCGCGCCAAACTCCGCTAACCCGCTAACTTGCTACCTCGCTGACCCGCTAGTTTTTCAGCGCCGCGCACACCGCGCGCAGCGTAAACTCGATCGACTCCCGCGGCACGTTCTCCACAAACGGCCCCACTGCCCATCCCAGCCCCGTCGGAATCGAGCGCGTCAGCGAGAGCGACTCAATCTGCATGTACACGCCGCCGTCCCGCTCCTCGTAGCTCCAGTACGTGTTTATGCGCCAGAGAAAGCCGTGCTCCGCAGCCGCGCTCAGGGCGCGCCCGTTGGCGCCCATCTCCTCCACGCGCGTGCTCCGCGAAGCAATGGCCCCGTGCTTCTGGTCGAGCCGCGCATAGCGGACGTCGTAGTCGGTGTCCAGCACCACGGTAATCACGTGCTGCTGCCGCACACGCAGCACCGCGAGCGCGTGATCGGCATCCTGCGCGGCTGCCTGCGCGCTCACGACCTGCGGCGCGAATTCCTTGGGATACGCGGCGAAGTCCCGGAGCACGCGCTCGAATTCGGCCGCCGTCGCGCCGGGAGCAAACGCCGTCCCGCGCCAATCGTGAATGAGCGCGCCCGGCACTTCGGCCGCGTCTTTCGGCGCCAATCGTTGGATCACCAGTTGTCCCGCGCGCACGCGCTGCCAATCTACCGGCTCGAGATACGTCTCCGGCCGCGCGTGCGCGGCGTCGAGCCGCGCCTCTACGCCGCGCACATAGGCGTCGAATCCCGCCACAGCCACGGGGTCCGGTTCCTCACAAACCGCGCCCGCCGCCACCGTCAGCAGGGAAAGAATCGCCGCCAGGGCTGCCGCCCGGCTCACTTTGTCCAATCGCCCGTGCTCCATGCTTGCCGCCTTGCGTCCACAACTTTTCCTCAATGACGGGCCTTGCACAATGCACGCCGCCTCACCTGAGCCGCGCATGATTCTCACCGCGCAACCCCGGGCTCCTCAGTGACTTCACGCCATTCCTCATCCGCGCATCGGCGCTCAGAGAGCAGGCAGCCTCAGCTAAACTGGCCTTTAAGGAACCAGCGATGACCCCGCCCGGCCCGCACCGCCGCTACCGCTTCGGCGTCTTTGAGGTCGACGCCCGCACCGGAGAGCTGCGCCGGCAGGGAGTTCGGGTCAAGCTCAACGCCCAGCCTCTGCAAGTGCTGCTTCTCCTGCTTGCGCACCCCGGCGAGCTGCTCACCCGCGAGGACATCTCTCGCGAGCTCTGGCCCGACGGTACCTTCGTCGACTACGAACACGGCGTCCACTCCGCCGTCAACCGCATCCGCGAAGCCCTTTCGGACACGGCCGCGAGTCCCCGCTTTATTGAAACCCTCGCCCGCCGCGGCTACCGCTTCGTTGCTCCTGTCGAGTGCCTTGCCGGGGAATCCTCGCCCTCAGCCGCGGGCCGCGAATCCTCAACTCCCGGCGAGTCCGCTCCTCCGCCCGAATCGCAGGCCGCGCGCGAAACCGCGGCCCAGGCGCGCACCCGCATTCTCGCCACGGCCGAGGATCTCCCCAAAACGCCGCACGCGGTGGTGCAGACGCTCTTTCTGCTTCTGCAATTGATGTATCTCGGCTTCTATCTGGGCGCGCTCAGCAATCTCGCTGAAATCGAAGACCTGCTCTCGCCCCTTCGCCGCGCCGCGCTGGTCTTCAGAATTCTCATCGTCACCGCCGCCGTCCTCATTCCTGTGCGCGCCTTCGCCTTCTGCGCCGTGCTCTTCCGCGCCCCCGCGGTGCGCGAGAAACTTCTCCGCCTGTGGCCGCTGCTCCTGCCCCTCGACGTGCTCTGGTCCCTTTCGCCCTTTCTGCTTCTGCACCACATCGATTTCGGTGTCGCGCTCGCGTGCATGGCGCTGCTCGTTTATTCGCCCTTTGCCCAGCGCTCGCTCGTCCTCATGGGCGCCGGCCGGCCGCGCGCAGTCTCCGTCCCCGTGCGCTGACCCGTTGCCCACCCGCTATCATCCCCTCATGCTCACCGCCCGCGACGCCGAGCTGGTCCAGATCGCCGACGCGTCCTTTGCCGATGCGGCGCGACGCGCCGGGCCCCATCTCGTCTGCCGTCCCGGCTGCACGCAATGCTGTTACGGAGCTTTCCGCATCAACGCCCTCGATGCCGCGCGACTGCGCTCCGGCATGGAGGCGCTGCGTGCGGCGGACCCTGCGACGGCCGAGGCCATCAAAGCCCGCGCCCGCGCCTGGCTCGCCGAGTACGGCGCGGATTTTCCCGGCCACCGCAACACCGGCATTCTTGGCACGGGAGTCACCGACGAAGAGAAAATTGAGAGTTACGCCAATGACGCGCCCTGTCCCGCGCTCGACCTTTCGACCGGCCTCTGCTCGGTGTACGCCTTTCGCCCCATGACCTGCCGCGTCTTTGGGCCGCCCGTCCGCGCCGGGAGCGAATCGGGCGCCGAGGCTCTCGGCCACTGCGAGCTCTGCTTCACCGGCGCAACGCCGGAGGAGGTGGCGGCCTGCGAGATGGACGTTCCCAGCGATCTTGAATCGGAGATTCTTGACGAGCTCAGCTCGGAAGAGGAGACGGTTGTGGCTTTCGCCCTGCTGGGGTAAAGCTGAACCCCCGGGGTTATTGCGAGGGGATGTGCGGGCTGAAGGGACTGCGTGACAACTCAAGGTCGCGGCTCGGTTCCGTCGCCCCTACGGGGCTGAAGATTCTTATTGTGCCCCTTTCCCAGGATTGCGTTTGTCGTCCGCGAGGCGGCCGACAGCTCCATCTGGGGCTATTCTCGCGACATCCCTCCGGGATGCTTACCGCAAAACCGGCACGGAAGTTGTCAGTTTTCACGCGAACACTCAGGCCGGTACCGTCCAAGCTGAACCAGTGCGGAGCGCGACGGTTCTTTAGCCCGTGCCGTACACTGAACCGTGCACGCCCCCATGCCAACGCGTCCCTGCCGGGCGGAAATCTCCACCCGCGCCCTCGAAGAGAACTTCCGCTTCCTTGCTGCGCTGGCTGCGCCTCACGCGGAGCTGCTCGCCATCGTCAAGGCCAACGCCTATGGCCACGGGCTAGCGCTCTGCGCGCCTGCTGTGGTCCGGGCCGGCGCGCGCTGGCTCGGCGTCACCAGCGTGGAAGAAGGCATCGCCGCCCGGGCGCTTTGTCCTGACGCGCAAATTCTCATCATCGGCGGCATCTTTCCCGGCCAGGCCGAAGCGGCGCTCGCCTTCCGGCTCACTCCCGTCGCCTGGGAGCCGTGGCATCTCGACGAGCTGGAGCGAGCGGCCCACGCGGCAAGCGCATCCTCCGGGACGATGCCTGGATCTGTGCCTGTCCATCTTGAGATCGACACCGGCATGAGCCGCCAGGGCGCCGATCCCAACGCGCTGGCGCCGCTGCTGGCTCGTTTTGGCCCGGGTTCGCCGCTGCGCCTTGAAGCGGTGATGACCCACCTGTTTGCGGCCGACGAAGCCGGCGGCGAAATCACGCAGTCCCAGCTCGCTCTCCTCGACCAGGCCCTCGGCCGCATCTCTTCCGCCGGCCATTTTGCCGAGTGGCTCAACGTGGGCAACTCCGCCGCGCTCCTCGCCGGCCTGGCTCCCTCGCTCGCGGAGCTGGCCGCGCGCCACGGCATGAAGGCCATGCTGCGTCCCGGCCTCGCGCTCTACGGCCTCCTTCCCGAGTTCAATCCCGCTTTCACGCCGCCGTACGCGCCCGCCGAGCCGGCATCGCTTGCGCGCGCCCGCGCCGCGCTTGCGCCAGTTCTCCGTTGGAAATCGCAGGTCGTTACCGTGCGCTCCGTTCCCGCGGGCACGCAGGTGGGCTACAACGGGACTTTTGTCGCCACAGAGCCCATGCGCCTGGCGCTGGTCGCGGCCGGGTACGGCGACGGTCTCGACCGCAGCCTGAGTAACCGCTTCAGCCTGCTCGTCCGAGGCGAGCGCGCGCCCGTCGTGGGCCGCATCTCCATGGACCAGACGGTTCTCGACGTTACCGGGATTCCCGGCGTTGCGCCCGGCGATGAGGTGGTACTCATTGGCGAACAGGGCGGCGAGACGATCACCGCGTTTGACCACGCCCGCGCGGGCGGGACCATCCCCTGGGAGGTGTTCACGCGGATTGGGGCGCGGGTGCCGCGGTTGGGGATAAAGCATGCAGAACCCATTCAAGGAGGCGCAGTTGCAGTTAAAGCGTCTCTTCTCAGATGAATTTCATTCCGTCGGTAGCAGAGCTTAACAAATTGATACTTGGTGATTGCGAAACCACGCAAAAGCCTAAAGCTCTTGGGCCAGATTGGTGTAAAATTTCTGCTGAAAAGAGCGAATCAAAAGCGAAAATGCCAATTTCGTTTGTATTCGATATTCGGAAAGCGATCGCAGCGACGGCCTTCCTTGCAGAACGCGAGGCAGGCGAGCTGGACATGTTTCTTTCAATTAAGATGCTATATGTCGCTGATAAGAAAGCTCTTGAATTATGGGGAAAAACGGTTACCGGGGACAGGATGGTCGCAATGCCTAAGGGGCCGGTCCTGAGCAGGATTTACAACTTGTTTAGAGGGCAGGGGACCGCAGACGACTTGAGGGAGTGGAACTCGAACTTCAGCCAGACTGTCGGCAACACGATTCGCCTGCTGAAGGAGCCAGATCTTGGACCGCTGTCCGAAGACGAGCAAGACGTCTTGGAAGCTGCGCGATTGGAAATTCACAGTGTTGCTCCTTGGGAGGTCTCGAAATGGCTCCATGACAACTGCCCCGAATGGAAAGACCCTTCAGACAGCAGCCGTGCAATTGACCCGGCGGAGATCCTGCGCGCTGCGGGGCGAACTGATGCCGAGATCAAAATGATTGAGGAGTCAAGCGAGACATTCAAGCAGATAGACAAACTGTTAGGCAAACTCTAGGCATGGCGAATGAAACTCGGTGACGCCTTTACAATGGCGGTTCCACCTCGATACGACACACCGCACCTTTTCTTCGTAATCTCTGATCCCTCCAAGAACAGCGGTACCTTCCACATCGTTAACATCACCAGTGACTACATACGAGCTGGGAAGGAGTGCGTGCTAGAGATAGGAGATCACGAGTGGATTACCAAATCATCTTACGTCGCGTTCCGAGATGCGCGGGAGATTACTCCACGGTTGAATCTCGACTCGCTTGTCGGGAAACTCATTACGATGCAGAAGCCGCTCCGCTTCGAGATACTGGAAAGAATCATCACGGCAGCCAGAAACTCAAGAAGTTTTCGGAAAGAGTTTAAGAGGTTTCTTTAGATACGGGATCAGCCCACATTTTCAGTGCCCTCACCGCGCCGGCGCGGGACACAAGCCCGCTGCGCACTCGACGGCCGAGATCATGGCCTCAAAGCCCATGCAGGAGTTCAGCAGCATGTGATACAGGCCGCGCGAGCACCACTCCTGCTGGTAAAACTTGCGGATCACGGCGGCGCGCCGCTTGTCAAAGGCGGCCAGTTCGTGCTCGGCGTGCTCCGCCTGGCGCGGAAACCTGTGTGTGAACCAGTCCTTCTTGGCGCTCACGGTCGCGTACACGAAGATGTGGAAGCACCCCGGCTGCCCGGCCAGCGCGCAGGCCGAGCCCCGGCCCACCAGCACGCAGTGACCCTCCCGGGCCTCTTCCATGATCTGTTTGTGAATCAACGCCAGCATCCGGTCGGAGTCGAAGATCTGCTCCTCGGAGTTGCCCGTGGTGGACATGGACGAGTCCTGCCAGAAGATCTTCCCATAGCGGTAGTACCAGGGGTCCAGCCGCTCGTCGAAGCGGGCGGCCATCTTGGGGTCCACGCCGGCCATGCGGGCTGCTCCCTCCACCAGTTCCGTATCCAGCAGCCGCCATCCCAGCCGTTTCGCCAACGCGTGCGCAAACTCCCCGCCGCGCGAGCCGTACTCCCGCTCAACCGTGATCACTCTGGTGGGCGCGTGCGCCATATGGCCAATCACCCCGCGACAAGGAGCATACACCCTATTCCCGAAAACGGAAAAGTGACCCGCTCACCGCTATGCGCAACCCATTGGTCACAAAGGGGCGACCATACCTTGACGATCTACACAACCTTGTGTAGATAATCTAGGTATCAGCCCCGGCGAGCAAGCCCGCCGGGGACCAAAACCTATGGGCAAGCCAAGCGATCTGGTTCAAGGCACTCTCGATCTGCTGATCCTCAAGACCCTCACCCTCGACCCCATGCACGGGTGGGCGATCGCCAAGCGCATCCAGCAGGTCTCGGGCGAGGTGTTGCAGGTGCAGCAGGGCTCGCTCTATCCCGCGCTCCATCGCCTGGAGCAGCAGGGCTGGATCAAGGCCCGCTGGGCCGAGAGCGAAACCGGACGCCAGGCCAAGTTCTATGTGCTCACTGCCGCCGGCCGCAAGCAGCTCGAAGCCGAAGCCGCCAACTGGAGCCGCCTCTCCGCGGCCATCAACCTCATCGTGAGCGAGGCGTGAAAGGCAGGGACCAAGGGGCCGAGGGAACAAAGGAGTAGAGAACAGGGAACAGGACGCTGACCCCTGACAACTGACCATGCGCTGGTTCCACCAATTCGTCATGAAACTCCGCACGCTGTTCGCGCGCGGCCGCTCCACCACCCAGCTCGACGCCGAGCTCCATTTCCACCTTGACCGCCAGATAGAAGAAAACCGCGCCGCCGGCATGAGCCCGGTAGAAGCCCGGGCCGCGGCGCTGCGTGCGTTCGGCAACCCCGCCCTTGTGCGCGACCAAAGCCGCGCCTCGTGGAGCTGGAACGGCCTCGAATCCCTCCTCCGCGATCTGCGCCTCGGTTTCCGCACCCTCCGCCGCACACCCGGCTTTACCTTCGTCGCCGTTGCCGTCATCGCCCTGTGCATCGGCGCCAGCACCTCGCTTTTCACCGTGGTGCGCTCCGTGCTCCTGCGCCCGCTTCCCTTCCGCGACCCTTCGCACTTGGTGATGATCTACGAGCACTTCCGCGCGCCCGAGCTCAACACGCCGAAATACGACTACAACGTCGTCGCGCCCGCCGATTTTTACGACTGGCGCGCGCAAAACCAATCCTCGGCCGACGGCTTTGAAGACATGGCCGCCTGGCGCTATGCGCAATTCAATCTCACCGGGACTCGCAACGAATTGCCC
>JASHUF010000173.1 GCA_030040175.1 Acidobacteriaceae bacterium | reverse complement strand
GGCCGAAGATGGCCAAGCCGCCGAAGCTTTGCATCTGGACGAAAAAGATGCCGTTCTGAGAAGGGCAGCGCCGGTTTGGCGCGCGGCAGGGTGCAGAAACAGACGCTCTGCGCGGGAAGCCATCTGCCCGGTTATCCAATGCCGGAGGATTGAGAATCCATCCCCAATTACACCATCCAAGACCAGTCGATTGAATGACATTCGGACCATGCATGGCCTTGCGGAGCGGGTCGCGAGTTACTTAGGTGCGAGGGCAGGTAACACCGAATCCATGAGAGCGAATGCAAGTGGTATTCCATTCCCGCAGGCTTGGCGTCATATTTTGATGAAGATAGGTTGAAAAGGACTGGGCTGGAGAGAAAACGATCCGAGCCCAGCGACAGACGGATCTTTTGGGAGAGGGTGAGCGAGATTTCCCCGGTGAGTGAAAGGAAAGCCCCGATCTGCCGATAGAAGGTCGAGACAGGGTCAAGGGGGAAGGAAATGACGACGCGCGGTTATCATTCGGACTCGGCGGTGCGCAAGGACGCAAACCAGCGCCCGGCTGCCGAGGGCTCCGCTGCCGCGCCGCCGAGCCGGGATACCGGAAAACACTGTGCCTACAACCAGACCCGGGAGCGCTTCCTGAGCGCGGAGATCGAGGCCGTCGATTTCTCAACTTCAAGCCCGATTGACAACCGCCTGCCTTCGCTCGCTTCCGGAGCCGGATTGTGGCTGGTTCCATTCCTAGGCATCTCCGCCACCAGCGTGCGCATTCCGGTGGACCTGATCTACCTGGACCGCGAGTACACGGTCATCGACACGGTGGAATCGTTCCCGCTGGCGCGGGGCTCGACGCTGAGCATGCCCTCGATCAGCGTGCTGGTGCTGCCGGCCGAGACCATTCGCGCGAGTGAGACTCAACTGGGCGATCAGCTGATTGTTTGCGCGCCGGAAGAGATGAAGCGCCAGCTCAAGAAGCTGGCGACGCCAGGCGCGGAGGCAAAGGCGGACGCGGGTGCGGCGCGCAACAGCACCGGACGGGTGCTCGAGTGGGACGCCCGGGCGAAGGCGAAGACGGCGCCGGACAAGATTGCAGCGGAAGAGACGGCGGCGATTGCGGCTCAGCCGGCGGTGAAGGCTCCCGAGGCTGCGCCGGAACCGGACGCGGCGCCGGCAGCGGAGAGCGCACAGCCGGCGGCGAAGATTCGCGCGCCCGAGACCGCGAAGACGGAGGCGGCGAAGCCGCAGCGGAGCTGGCTCATGAGGCTGCTCTCCCCCGAGCCGCCCGATAATCGGAGAACGGCGCGGCAGGCGCTGCCGGGGCTGTCAGCGTATTTCTTTACCGGCGGGGCGCCGGTGGCGCACGGGGTGCGCGACATCAGCCTCTCAGGAATGTACGTGTTCACGAACGAGCGGTGGTATCCGGGCACGATGGTGCGGATGACGATCTCCGATTGCTCGGACCGCTTGGCCGAACGTTCGATCACGCTGAACACGACGGTGGTGCGCTGCGGTGACAACGGGGTGGGCTTGCGGTTCGTGCTGGAAAAAGGGGGCCGGCGGCCGGTGGACGGCATGAGCTACGGCGCGAGCGTGGAGCAGATCCGGGATTTCCTTCTGCGCGTGCAGAGGGCGCAGGTCAGTCCGGAAGTGTAGTCCCGCCTGGACCCTCGTCTAAGAAATTTGCCTGATAGAGCGGGCGATTCTTCCGTTGCCCCTACGCGGCTCAAGAATTTTATTCGGCGCTCTTCCCAGGACCGCGGCTTCGCTGCGCGAAGGGTTGTCCTGGGCTATCTTCGTGCGCTCCCTATGGGAACCTGAGGCAGCAAGCGAGCCGGAGAGGCAGCAGGTCAGCGAGTCGGCGTCCGCTGCGCGGACCTTCATAAAAAGGATGGGGCACGGGGGTTCGCTTTCCCACGCTTTCCGCGAAGAACGCGAAAAGGATGGGGCAACGATATTCCTGCTTGCGCTTCAGGGGCTGACCATGACAAAGGCGCCCCAATAATAAAGAAGATCCTTGCCGTAGCGCTGGCGCACGACTTCGCGCTCGGCGAGCTGGGCCTGGCGCAGGGCTTCGGGCTTGTCCAGGCCGGAGAGCCATTTGGCGTAAAAGAGCGACATCAGCTCCTGGGTTTCCTTGTCGGGGACCGACCACATGCTCATCATGACGGCCTCGGCGCCAGCCTCCTGCAGGCCGCGGCGAAGGCCGAAGACGCCGTCGCTGTTGAGCTGCTGGCCCAGGCCGGTCTCGCAGGCGCTGAGCACCACGAGCTCGGTGCCCTGAAGGTTGAGCTGGCTGGCTTCGTAGGCGGTGAGGACGCCGTCGTCGACGCCCGGGTCAGGCGGCGCGCCCTGGCGCACGCGATCGGCTCCGGCAAAGAACAAGCCCGAGCGCAGCATGGGATCCTCATTCAGGTTGGCCTGGCGTCCCTGCGCTTCCGCGGTTGCCTTGAGCTCCTCGTCGGTGAGGAAAAATCCGTGCGTGGCGATGTGGACGATGCGCGGGCCGCGGGCCTGGGTGATGGTTTCCTTGAGCGCGAGATTGCCGGTGAACTCGCTCGGGCGCCATCCGGCGCCCTGGAGCAGCTTGTCGACAGAGTCTACTTCAACCTGCGTACCGGGAAGCGGCTTGAGATCGCCGCCCTTCAAGTCGCCGCCGCGCGAAGCGAACTGGGCCGCGCCGGCGTTCGAGTTCCGCGCTGCATCGCCCGCCGGCGCAGCAGTGGCAGGGTCTGCCTGGCCGCGCAACTGGGCGAGCGCCGATTGCTGCCCGGCCGCGGTGAGAGCGAAAGCGGGATTGCCGACGAGCAGCGCGGCCTTTGCGGGCGCGGAGCCCGCGGGGATGAGAATGTCCTTGGTGCTGTTGACGAGGCGCAGCTGAACTTTTTCCATGACCAGCTTGCCGTCCGGGTCAGCGAGCAGGCCGACGGGGATGGTGTTGAGCACGCCGTCGGGCGAGAAGTAGACGCGCTTGGCGCCGTTCAGCGCCGGCTCGAGCGGCTTCCAGAAGGCGGCGTAGGCGGCGCTGGTATTGGGCGGAGACGCCGGCGGCTGGCCCGGCGCCGCAGGCTCCTCTTCGACGGCGAGGCCGCGCGTCTCGCCCACGTCCGCGCGAAAGGCAAGCATAGGCGCGGATTCCAGATCGCCGGCCTTGCCGAGAAGAAGGAAGATGGGCTGCTTGCAGTCGCGCGTGACCACAAGAGCGACGTAGATCATGTCGCCTCCTCCGGCGAAGCCATCGTCGAAGGGAAAGCGCGTGACCTCGACGGCGGACTCGCCCGGCTTCAACGCCTTCTGCACGTCGCGCCAGGTGGCGGCGTTCTGCCCTTTTTGCCGCACGAAAACAGCCGAGGTCTTGAGCAGCTCCTGCTCGAGGGTGTTGGCCTCCGCGCCGAGCTGGTTGATCTGGTCCTGATGGTTGGCGGTGTTTGACTCTGCCAGCGCGGCCAGCTGCGCCTTGTCGCTCGAAAGCTTGTCCAGCATCTGGAGCGCCTGCGGGTCGCCGCTGTTCTCAATGGCCGAGCGCATGGCCGTGGCGCTGGCGGCGAACATGCCCTTTTCCTCGAGCAGCGCGTCGTACATCTGCCCGGTAAGCTCCGGCATCTGCTCGTGGAACTTGAGCACGAAGCTGTAAAACAGCGGAAAGGCCCAGCGCTCGGTGGTGAAGTAAATCATCCGCTGGCGCTCGCTCATCGTGGCCGCGTTCAGGCGGAACTCATCCATGAGGTTGCCGAGATAGGCCTGAAAGAAGGGCGCGGCCTGCTCCGGCTTGTCCCAGACGTAATAGAGAGCGGCGAGGTCGGACTCGGCGTCGCGCAGCCCCGGATCGTTGGGCTTGAGATGTGCCTGGTCGATCTTCAGCTCGCGCTGGTAGAACGGCTCGGAGTCGGCAAAACGATGCTCGTCTTTCAGGGTTTTTCCCAGGCCTTCGAGCGGCAGGACCAGGTCGAGCGAGTCCGGTCCGGAGAGCTTTTCGAAGGTGGCGAGCGCCTCCCGGTTGAGCCGCTCGGCATCGTCGTGACGGCCCATGTCCTCGGCAATCGCACCAAGGTTGGCCTGGCAGAGCGCCACATCGAGGCCCGCGTCGCCTTCGACGTGCTGGTAGATGCCGCCCGCGGAATTGAAGAGTTTGGCCGCCGTGTCCAGCTTCCCATCGGTCAGGAATTGTTGCGCCCCCTCAAAGACAACACTCGCCACGCGCTTTTCCACCTGCCCGGGGCTTTTGAGAAAAATCTGGATGGCGTTATAGAACAACTGCTCGGAGGCGCCGGACTCGCCGTGCGTTCCGTAGAGGTTGGCGAGATCGA
>JASHUF010000020.1 GCA_030040175.1 Acidobacteriaceae bacterium | reverse complement strand
TAGCGGTTGAGGAGCTGGAGCGCGAGGGCGTGGGCGGATTCGGTCTGCGTGGGCGCGGCAGGGGCTAAAGCCCCGGTTTCTTTCAGTGCACCTTCGGCCCGGCTAAAGTCGTGCCCTGATACAGAGCTCTGCGGAGTGTTCGCGCTTTCCCAGGTCCCAAAATCGGGACCTGGGGCACCCATTTTCTTGCTTGAGCCGACAAAAGAGGATAACGGCAGCAATGACCAGCGGCCCTGGGCGGTGGGCGGGGTGGTGCGGCGGGAGCGGAAGGATTGAATATGGGAACGGCGCGGGCTTCGCCCGCTGTCGGGCCGGGCGACGTAGGCGCGCAGGGCGTGCAGCGAGTCGTTGGTGATGAGGCCGCGCCACACCAGGCTCCAGAGCGCGTCGAGGGTTTCGCCGGGATAGCCGCCGCCTGCAGCCTGATGCAGCGGATCGAAGAAGCTGGCGCCGGCAGACTCGAGGACAGCAAGGATTTTTTCCTCGCGCTCGGTCAAGGGATCGATCAACGGGCGCGTTTGCGCCAGCAGCGGGAGCTTGTCGGCGAGGAAGAGAGCGATGCGGCCGTTGCGCTCGCCGAGGGGTTCGACGCCCGCCCAGGCAACTTCGCCCGCGGCGATGAGTGTGTCGAGGCCGGCGGGCGTGTAGCCGGCAATACGCGCGGGCAGGATGGACGACTCGAGCAGCGTGGCCGGCAGGGGCGCGCCCTGCAGCGTTTCGATGGCGTCGAGGAGCGCGTCGAGACTGGGGCCGGGATTGGCGCCTGCTTGCGCAGATCCCCGATTCATTCCGTGGCGCGGCGCAACCACGCCCTGCCAGTGGGTGAAGAAGCGCGCGAGGGTGCGCTGCTCCACGGGCTCCACTTCGCGGCGCAGGCGGGCGAGCGATTTGCGGCGAATGAGGCGGAGAATCTCCGCGTCGCACCACTCGCGATGAACGCTTCCCGGACGAAATCCGCCTTCGAGGACGCGGCCCTCGGCGGCAAGATGGCGCAGAGCATTTTCGACGGCTGCGGGATCGAGGGCGAAGCGATCGGCTGCCTGGCGCAGCGTGAAGGGGCCGTGGGTGCGCGCGTAGCGGCGCACGAGCTCAAGCACGGGCTGGGCCACGGGCTCGAGCAGCGCCAGGGCGAGACCGGGCGGGAGCGGAATGCCGAGCGCGTCGCGATAGCGGGCGGCGTCTTCCTGGGCGATGAGCCGCTTTTCTCCGGCAATATTGAGCTCGAGCAGGCGGCGCGCGCGAATCAGGCGCGGCAAAGACTCAAGCAGATCGGGCGAGGCCACGCGGAGCGCAAGCTCCGCACGCGAGAGATCGCCCAGGCGCAGGCAGAGATCGTGAATGCCGTCGGTCGAGCGGGCGCGGTGCGACTCGGGCAGGCATTGCGCAGCTTCTTCCACCTGGGCGATAGCGTCGGGATCGAGCAGCTCGCGCAGGTCGGCCTCGCCGAGGATTTCGCGCAACTGGTCCTGGTCGATGGTCAACGCCTGCGCGCGGCGCTCGGCCAGCGGCGCATCGCCGTCGTAGACGAAGTTGGCCACGTAGCTGAAGAGCAGCGACGCGGCGAAGGGCGAGGGCTTGCGCGTTTCCACCACGTGCACGCGGAGCTTCCGTTGTTCGATCTCCTCAAGGATCTCAATCAGCGCCGGCATGTCGAAGACATCGCGCAGGCACTCGCGATAGGCTTCGAGCAGGAGGGGAAACGACGGGTAGCGCGCGGCCACGCTGAGCAGATCGTAGGAGCGCTTGCGCAGTTGCCAGAGAGGCGAGCGCTGATCGGCGCGGCGGCGCGGCAGCAGCAGCGCGCGGCCGGCGGCCTCGCGGAAGCGGCCGGCGAAGAGAGCAGTCGACCCGAGCTGGCGCAGGACGAGCTGCATGGCTTCGGCCGATTCGACCAGGAACCAGTCGGAGTCGGGCGGCTGGTCCGTGTCAGGGAAGCGCAGCACGAAGCCGTCGTCGCCCCAGAGAGTTTCCACCTCCGGCCCTCCCGCCGCGCGGATGCGCGCGCTCACCGCCATGGCCCAGGGAATGTGGATGCGGCTGCCGAAGGGCGTGAGCACGCAGACGCGCCAGTCGCCGAGCTCGTCGCGCACGCGCTCGATGACAATGGTGCGGTCGTCGGGAACCTGGCCGGTTGCGGCCTCCTGGTCGGCGAGAAATTGGAGAAGATTTTCCGCGGCGCCGGGATCGAGATCGTGCTCGGTGGTGAGGCGCGTGAGCGCGGCAGGTTTGGGGAGCGCGCGCAGCTCGCGCACCAAGGTTCCTATTCTGCGGCCGAACTCGAGCGGCCGCCCCGGACCGTCGCCTTTCCAGAACGGCATCTTGCCGGGCTCGCCGGGCGCGGGCGTCACCAGGACGCGGTCGTGGGTGATGTCGACGATGCGCCACGTGGAGGCGCCGAGGATGAAAGTCTCGTTGGGGTGCGACTCGAAGACCATCTCTTCATCGAGCTCACCCACGCGCACCGCCTTGCCTTCGGCGTAGGCGAGGAAGACGCCGTAGAGGCCGCGGTCGGGGATGGTGCCGGCGTTGAGAATGGCCAGGCGGGCTGCGCCTTCGCGCGCGCTGACCACGTTGCGGATGCGGTCCCAGGTGAGCCGCGGGCGCAGCTCGGCGAACTCGTCGGAGGGGTAGCGGCCGCTCAGGAGATCGAGCACGCCCTCAAAGGCCGAGCGCGTAAGCGCAGCGAAGGGCGCGGCGCCGCGGACGAGGTTGAAGAGAAAGTCGACGGAGACCTCGGGCGGAGCGGAGTTGGCGGGGTTAGCGGTGCTAGCGGAGTTAGCCGGACTCGTGCTTTCCCAGGTCCCCAAATGCAAGGGACCTGGGGCACCCAAGTTTTTCTTGTTCCTTTGGTCCCTTGTTCCCTTGATCTCTGCTTCCACGTTCCCTTGTTCCCTCGTTCTCTTCGTGCCTGTCTTTCGGTTCCCTGATCCCTGATCCCTGTTCCCTGTCTTTAGCGGCGGCGCCGCGCAGATGGCCACGAGCTGCTGGCAGAGCACGTCGAGGGGATTGCGCGGGAAG
>JASHUF010000172.1 GCA_030040175.1 Acidobacteriaceae bacterium | reverse complement strand
CTCTCGCTGCTCGAGCACCAGTTCAAAACCGCGCAGATCGCCATCGATCTCGACCTCGCCGAAGAGCTGCCCCCCATCCACGGCAACTCCGGCAAGCTGCAGCAGGTCTTTCTCAATCTGCTTCTTAACGCCAAAGACGCGATGCCCGGCGGCGGGCGTCTGCGCGTGGTCACCGCCGTGAACAGCCACGTGGAGGTGCTGGTGGCCGACTCCGGCAGCGGCATCGCGCCGGAGCATCTCAAGCGCATCTACGATCCCTTCTTCACCACTAAGACAACCCCCAGACCCGGCGACCGGCGCGGCACCGGACTGGGGCTCTCCGTCTCTTACGGCATCATTCAGGAACACGCAGGCAAAATTCACGTGGAGAGCGCGGTGGGCGCAGGCACAACCTTCCATCTCGAATTTCCCCTGCTGAGGAACTCTGTCCATGTCTGAGGTTGCATTTCCCTTGAACGCGCCCGTCTCTGCAACAGGCTCGAACGGCAGCGCCACTGCCGCCAACATCCTGGTGATCGACGACGAGTCCAGCATTCGCGAGTCGCTCGAGGTGCTGCTCTCGCTTGAGGGCTACTCCACGGTGACCGTCGGCGACGGCGCGGAAGGCGTGCGGCAGCTCGAACTGGATAACTTTGACCTCGTCCTTCTCGATCTCGCCCTCCCCGGCCAGAGCGGCCTGGAGCTCCTGCCCCAGATCAAGGAGCGCCAGCCCGATCTGCCGGTCATCATGATCACCGCTTATGGCGCCGTGGACAACGTGGTGGAAGCCGTGCGCGCGGGCGCGGAAAACTTCGTGCAGAAGCCCTGGGACAACGAAAAGCTTCTTGCCGATATCCGCTCTGCCGTCGCCCGCCATCGCGCCGAAGAGGAGAATCTTCAGCTCAAGCGCGCGCTCAAGCAGCGCTATAACTTCTCCAATCTCGTGGGCAAGAGCGAGTCCATGCTCCGCGTCTTCGACCTCGTGGCGCAGGTCGCGCCCAGCCGGTCGACCGTTCTGATTCAAGGCGAGAGCGGCACCGGCAAGGAGCTCATCGCCAAGGCCATTCATGCCAACTCGCCGCGCCGCGATAAGCCTTTCGTGCCCGTCAACACCGGCGCCATGCCCTCGGAGCTGCTCGAGTCCACGCTCTTCGGCCACGTCAAGGGTGCATTCACTTCGGCCGTCGCCTCCAAGAAGGGCCTCTTCGAAGTGGCCAACGGCGGCACGCTCTTTCTCGACGAAATCGCCACCATGGGCCTGGACACGCAGGCCAAGATTCTGCGCGTCCTCCAGGACAAGCGTTTCATGCACCTGGGCGGCGTGCAGGAGATCCAGGTCGATGTGCGCATCATCGCCGCCACCAACGTCGATCTGCGCCAGGCCGTGCGCGACGGCAGATTCCGCGAGGATCTCTTCTACCGGCTCAACGTCATCACCGTCGATCTGCCCCCGCTACGCGCCCGCCGTGAAGACATTCCCCTGCTCGCGCAGCACTTCCTCGACCACTACGCCAAGGAAAACGGCCTGCCCTCGCGCAATCTCTCTTCTGACGCTCTGCGCGCGCTCGTCGACTACGACTGGCCCGGCAACGTGCGCCAGCTCGAGAATGCCATCGAGCGCGGCGTCGTTCTCTCCTCCGGCCCCATCATCGGCGCCGATCTCCTCCCCGGCGAAATCACCGGCCGCAGCTTTCAGGATGCGCTTCTCGACCACAATCCCAACTCTTCGCTCTTTGACATTCTCGAAGTCATCGAGCGGCGCATCATCCTCGAGAAGCTCGAGCGCTGCAACTGGAACCAGACAGAAACCGCCGAGCAATTCCGCATCCCGCTTTCCACGCTCAACCAGAAGATCAAGCGCCTCAACATCGAGATTCGCAAAAAGGGCAGGGAATAAGGCATTTCTCCTTCGGACACGGCCGTCTCATTGCCCTTTGCGGGGAGCCGATTTCTTGTTGAAATCGGCACCTCGCCTCGGTGGCTCCGGTGCGCAGCAGAAGGAAAAATGCTTTAGGGCGTCAGCTTGCCGCTTCCAGCCACCTGCACAGAAATGCGCGCAGCTCCCGCGGCGGCCTCAACCAAACATCGGCATTGGTTTTGCGCCGCTCCCGCCGCACCAGCACGCTCAGTCCGCGGCCCTTCATGGCCGCAAACGCGGCCTCGTCCGTAATGTCGTCCCCAAGATATGCGGCGGGAACCTTCGCGGCGCCGTTCGCGTCCAGCTCATCCAGAATCGCCTTCACCGCGCCGCCCTTGTCGCGGCCCGCGCGCAGCTCCAGCCCGCATTCGAATTCGAGCAGTTGCAGCCCGTCGCGTTGCGCCAGCGGCTCGAACAGTTCCCGCGCCCGCTTCTCGATCTCTCTTGCCTTGCGCGGCGCAGCCCCTCGCCAGTGCACCACGGCCGCATTCGGTTTCTCTTCGAACAGGCCGCCGAAGGCATCGCTCCGCAGCCTGGCGCTCACCGCTTCCAGATGCGCGCGCGTCGGGTGCGCGATCGGCTCGAACTCCCGGCGTCCGTCGGGATGGAGCCGCTCGGCGCCGTGCAGTCCCCACACTCCGGGCGGCGTCTTCATGTCCAGCAGCCGCATAACCTCATGCGCCGGCCGGCCGCTGATCACTTCGAGGCGCGTTTTTTTCTGATCTTGGATAAGGCTCAGCAGCTCGCGAACACCCGCCCATGGCGCGGCCTTGAACCGGTCCACGCGAAAAGGCGCCAGCGTTCCGTCGTAGTCGACGAGCAGCAGGGAACTCGCGGCGCCCGCAAATCCCCTGAAGAACCCGTTCACCGTTTCTTCCCGATCCTGCGTCAACCTCTGCTCGCCTTCCGCTTCGTATGGCCGCGCCCTCCGTCAGGAAACGGAGATCGACTCGGCGCGGCTCAAATCCATGCCTTCCGCGTCATCCAGCCGCAGCTCGCGCAAATCGCCCAGCACGCTGGCGGCCCACAGGTAGATATTGTGCTCCATCACCTGCCGCCGCATGCGCTGCATGCGCTGCCGGCGGTCGGCGCGGCTCATCTCCAGCCCCGCGCGGATCGCCTCCGCTGCGGCGCGCGCGTCGTACGGGTTCACAATCAAGGCATCGCGCAGTTCCATCGCCGCCCCGGTGAATTTGCTCAGCACCAGAACGCCGTCCTCGTCGTCCCGCGCGGCCACAAATTCCTTCGCCACCAGGTTCATTCCGTCGTGCAGCGAGGTCACCAGGCACAGGTCGGCCGCCTGGTACCAGCGCCTCACCTCTTCGTGATTGCACTGGCGCTCGATCAGCACCACCGGCTTCCAGTGCGCCGTCTGGTAGCGCCAATTGATGCGCTCCACGGCTTCCTCCACGCGCGCGCGCAGATCGGCGTAACTGGGAATGCGCGTCCGGCTGGGCGCCGCGATCTGCACCAGCGCCAGCCGCTCGCGATAGTAAGGGTGTTCTTCGAGCAGTTGCTCCAGCGCCGTCAGCCGCTCCAGAATCCCTTTGGTGTAATCCATGCGGTCCACGCCCAGCGCCATTTGCTCGGCGCGCACGCCGGACTCGCTCAGCAGGCTGCGGCGCTCCTGCGCCCGCCGCTCCTCTGCCGCAGGGTCGTCGCCGTCGGCGCCCACGTTAGGAATGCCTTCGTAGGCCACGCTGATGGGGTACGGGCGCACGGTGGTGAAATGCCCGCGCCGGCTCACGGTCATGTGATCGCGATCCGTCCGCGACTCCAGCACGCGATCCACCGTGGCCAGAAAATTGTGGCAGTGCAGCGGAATGTGAAACCCGAGCAGATCGGCGCCCAGCAGCCCGTCCAGCAGTTCCGCCTGCCACGGGCAGATGCCGAAAGCCTCCGGATTCGGCCAGGGAATATGCCAGAAGATGGCCACGCGTGCATCCGGCCGCGCCCGTTTCAGCAAGCGCGGCAGCAGCGCGAAATGATAGTCCTGCACAAACACCACCGGCTCTTCGCTCTCCGCCATCTCTTCGAGAACCGCATCGGCAAAACGCTGGTTCACCTGCTGGTAGCACTCCCAGTCGCCGGCGCGGAAGATGGGCCGCGTATGCGCGATGTGGCACAAAGGCCACAGGCCCTCGTTGGCAAAGCCGTCGTAATACTTTGACTCCTCCTCGTCCGTGAGCCAGACCCTGCGCAGGCTGTAGCGCGGCTCGTCCGGCGGCACGCGCTGCCGGTCGCACCCGTCCACCACCAGCTTGTCGGCGTCGCCGCTCCCGCTCGCCACCCAAACCCCGTCGCAGGCGCGCAGCACCGGCTCAAGGGCCGTCACCAGGCCGCTCGGGGGAACGGTGCAGACAATCTCCCTGCCCTTGCGCGCGTGCACGTACGGCTCCCGGTTCGAAACCACGAAGATGCGGCTCGATCCGGCGCGGTCGCGCATGTGCACGGCCAATCTCTCGGCCGTCCACCAGCGTTCGCCGGCCTCGCGCAGCCGCGCTTCCGCTTCGGCCGCGGCGCGCGCTGCTTTCAGGCTTTCGGCCATGGTTTCCACCTCGCGCGCCAGCGGCGAAAACAGGCTTAGATCCGGCTCTCCCGTCTTTTCCGCGTGGCCCGTGCGCAGGTGCCGCAACCGTTCCGTCACCCGCTTCATGGGACGGGTCAGGAACCACCCCACCATCCCCGCGGTAATGGCCACAATCAGAATCACCAGCGCCAGCACGCGCCAGAAGCTGCGCCGCCACAAGTCGACGTCCTGCTCGTGGATGTAGCCCGCATCCACTACGATGGTCATTCCCCCGATCAATTGGCGGCCGTTGTGGAGGGGAAACACTTCCTCGAGCCAGCGCCACTCCCCGGTATGCCCGAAGGCGCTCTCTTCGGTCCCCTTTTCAAGCGTCTTGGTCACGCCGTGCCCCAGGGCGCTGGTCACCTCGCTCGGGCCCGCGCTGCCCAGCACGCGGCCGCGCACGTCGTAGACCATGATGCCCAGCGCGCCCGTTCCCGCTCTCAGCAGTTGCGTCACGCCCGCGAGCGCACTCGAGTCGCCAGCCGCCAGCGGACCCTGCACGTCCGGTTCGATGCTGAGGCCCATCCACTTCGTCCGGTTCTCGAGTTCCTGCCGCAACGCATGCCGGTGGGCTAACACATCGAAATATGTAGAGGCTACGGACACGATGGTCACGCTTGCGATCAGGGCGAGGATCAGCCGCATGCGGAACAGATGCATCAATACCCCCTGTTGTGCCATTAGATGCATGCCAGCGGTTGCGGGTCCGCCCGCGCCGTTCCGCGGCTCGCGGGAATCTTCTTCATTTTGAAGGTGATCGAAGAGGCCATGTGGTTTTTCCACATCGCCGGCTTTTCTGCATGCCTTGAAAGCCCTGGAAATCGGAGAGCAGCGTCAGAAGTTGCGCCTTCGTCCTCGGCTATATCTCGCGCAGGATTCCCCTCCGCGCGCCCATCGCGGGCCTTGCGCCCTGCCCTCGCCTGCCCTCCATGCGCTATCCTGTCCTCGGAAGCGCTCTCCATCCCTCCACCTGCAGGCCGGCACAAACGATGGCGTTCAATCGGATCGACCGTACCGCCAGACAAATCGTGCTCACCGTCCAGGACTACTGGCTTTTCGCCAGGCAAGCTCTCCTCAATCTCTTTCGCCCGCCCATTTACTGGACCGATTTCCTGCTCCAGTCGGACATCATCGGCGTGGGCTCGGCCACCATTGTGCTGCTTTCGGGCTTCTTTACCGGCTGCGTGCTGGCCCTGCAATCGGCGTCGACCCTGGCGGCTTTCGGCGCTACCGCCGTGACCGGCCAGTTCGTGAGCAAGTCCATGATCATGGAGCTCGGTCCGGTGCTCACCGGCATCATGGTCTCCGGCCGCAACGCCTCTTCCATGGCGAGCGAGCTCGGCTCCATGGTGGTCACGGAGCAGATTGACGCCATGCGCGCGCTCGGCGTCGATCCGCTGCGCAAGCTGGTTACCCCGCGCATCTTCGCCAGCGTGGTCATGCTCTTGTTCCTCACCATCATCTCCGACGCATGCGGCATTCTCGGCGGCGCCGCCGTCACCGTCTATCTCAACCACCAGAACGGCACCCAGTACTTTCACATGGCTTACGAGCGGCTGCGCTATCCCGATATCATTCAGGGACTGGTGAAGCCCTTATTTTTCGGTTATATCCTCAGCTCGGTCGGCTGCTTCTACGGAATGCGCACCTCCGGCGGCACGCAGGGCGTGGGCCGCTCTACCATTTCCGCCGTCGTTTCGGCCTCGGTGCTCATCATCTTCGTGGACTTTCTCATCACGCATGTGCTGCTCACGCTTTTCGGCTGATGAACGTTTCCAGCATTCTTTCCGCTTCGGAGCCCTTGACGGAGTCGCTTCCGGTAGTCGAGCTGCGTCACGTCTCCATCGCCTTCGACGGGCCGCCGGTTCTTGAAGACATCAGTTTCACCGTCGCGCCCGGCGAAACCCGCATTCTCCTGGGGCCCGCGGGCGTGGGCAAGAGCGTCCTGCTCAAGCTCATCATCGGCCTGCTGCGCCCCGATCGCGGCCACGTCTTGCTCTTCGGCGACGACATCTCCGAGTTCAGCGAAGAGGAGCTCTTCTCTCTGCGCGCCCGCTCCGGCATGGTCTTTCAGGAGGGCGCGCTCTTCGACTCGCTCACCGTGCGCGACAACGTGGCCTACCAGCTCATCCAGAACCCCGCCATCCCCGACGAGGAGATCGACCGGCGCGTGCGGGAAGCGCTCAGCTTCGTCGGCCTCGAAAAAACATTCTCCCTCTATCCGGCCAGCCTTTCCGGCGGCATGCGCCGCCGCGTGGCCATTGCCCGCGCGCTCATCAACAATCCCGAGCTCATCCTTTATGACTCGCCCACCGGCGGCCTGGATCCCGTCACTTCGGCCACGATCATGGAACTGGTGATGAAGGCGCGCGACGTGCACCGCACCCCCTCGTTGCTGGTCACCCACCGCCTGCAGGACGCCTTCACCCTCTGCACCCATCGCTTCGACCCGGCCGGCAACACCATGGCGCCCTTGCCCCAGGGTGAGACCGATCCCGCTACCACCTTCCTCATGCTCGAGGAAGGCCGCCTGATCTTCGATGGCTCGCTCCACAATCTGCTGCACACGGACTATAAGTTTGTCCGCGAGTTCCTCGAATAAGGCTTATGGGTGCAAACAGCCTGTCCCGGCGCATCCTCAATGCCCCATCTGTTAGCCTTGCCTGAGCAGCATGGTTGCCATGGCCGCAAAGTTCCAGGGCTTCGACTTTCTCATCCTCGACCAGGGATTCTCTGAAGACGAGCTGCTCGTCCGCCGCACCGCGCGCGCCTTCGTCGACGACAACGTGATGCCCATCATCGAGTCCTGCTTCCGCGACGAGCGTTTTCCGCGCGAGCTCGTTCCCCTGATGGGCCGGCTCGGTTTCTTCGGCGCCACGCTCCAGGGCTACGGCTGCGCCGGCATGTCCAACGTCGAGTACGGCCTGGTGATGCAGGAGCTCGAACGCGGCGACTCCGGGCTGCGCAGCTTTGTCAGCGTGCAGTCGGCGCTGGTCATGTATCCCATCTTCACCTTTGGCTCCGAGGAGCAGAAAAGCACCTGGCTGCCGGCGCTCGCCACCGGCGAAAAGCTTGGCTGTTTCGGGCTCACCGAGCCGGACTTCGGCTCCAATCCCGGCGGGATGACCACGCGCGCGCGCCGCTCCGGCTCTGAGTTCATCCTCAACGGCGAAAAGATGTGGATTACCTCCGGCTCCCTCGCCGATGTCGCCGTGATCTGGGCCAAGCTGGAAGGCGAAGATGACGGTGGCGACTCCGGCAAGTCCGTCCGCGGCTTCCTCGTCGAGACCGATCGTCCCGGCTTCTCTGCGCGTGACGTCCACGGCAAGTGGTCCCTGCGCGCCTCGGTTACCAGCGGCCTCTCGCTTCAGGATGTGCGTATTCCCTTGTCCAACCTGCTGCCCGGTACGGAAGGGCTCAAAAGCCCGCTCATGTGCCTCAACCAGGCCCGTTACGGCATCGGCTGGGGCGCCATCGGTGCGGCCTGTGCGTGTTACGACGTGGCGCTGAATTACTCCAAGATCAGAAAACAGTTTCACGGCCAGCCCATCGCCGCGCACCAGCTTGTCCAGGAAAAACTCGTCTGGATGGCCACGGAAATCTCCAAGGCGCAGCTTCTTTCGTTGCACGTGGGCCGGCTTAAGGATGGGGGCAAGGCCGGCCACCAGCACATCTCCATGGCCAAGCGCAACAACGTGTGGATGGCGCTCGAATCTGCGCGCATGGCCCGCGACCTCCTCGGCGCCAACGGCATCACCGAAGATTTTCCCGTCATGCGCCACAGCATGAATCTCGAATCCGTGAAGACCTACGAGGGCACGCACGACATTCACACCCTGATCCTCGGCCAGAGCCTCACCGGTATCGCCGCGTACTGACTCCCCGCGATCCAACCTTGCCCAAACGGACCTTTGCCCCGGCTCGTCTTCCCGGCCGCTCTTGCGCATCAATCGGCATCCCCGCGGCCGCATCTTGACTCGCCATGAACCTCACCCTAAGATACGAGGAATTGCACTTGGTTCCCCGGCTGTTCTTCGCTCCCCGCGGATGCTTTGTCCCCGGCTCGGCGTGGGCTTCGCTCGCGGAGTTTGGATTGACTGCATCGCTCCGGGCCGGCCTTCCCGGCCTTTTGCGTGACTCCCAACGCCGTCCGGCGTAAAGTTGAGCGTATCGTCCCCGGGAGATCTTGAAGCACCCCGCTCGCTCGAGTTTCTTGTTCCTCCCGCTGTGCAGCCCAGGCTCCTATGCAGACCTTCTTTCGGCAGTTCAGCACCATTGGCGGATTCACCCTGCTGGTTTTGCTGCTGATTGCCAATGCGCTCTTCACCGCCCGCCGGCTTAATGTCCAGGTTGCGAGCCAGGGTTGGGTAGCTCACTCCCGCCAGGTGCTGGCCGAAGTGCAAGAGACGCAGTCGCTCCTGCTCGACGCCGAGACCGGCCAGCGCGGTTACCTCCTCACCGGGGAGAACCGCTATCTGGAGCCCTACGACAACGCCGTCACGCGGATCGACAGCCATATTCAGAACCTGTCCCGCCTTACCGCGGATAATCCACGCGAACAGGCCAAGGTGGCTCAGCTCGGCAGCCTGGCCCACCAGAAGCTCGACGAGCTCCAGGAGACGATCGCGCTGGCGCGCGCAGGCCACGTGGATCAGGCCAGGGCCGTCGTTCTTTCCGACCGCGGGCGCCTCCTCATGAACGAGACCCGCCAGGTCCTCGAGTCCATGCAGGGGGACGAGAATCGTCTCGCCGCCATGGGCAACGCGGCCTATGAGCGCAGTGTCCGCCTGACTCGACTCAGCATCGCCGGCGCAACCGCAGTCGGTATTCTGGGGCTCATCGTTCTGGCGTACTTCATCCTCAAGGAGCGCGCTTTGCGCGAGCGCCACACGCAGGAGATTCGTGCCCGCGAGGAGTGGTTCCGCGTCACCCTCACCAGCATTGGCGACGCCGTGATTGCCACCGACCGCACCGGGACGGTCACCTTCATGAACCCCGTGGCTGAAGCTCTCACCGGCACCCCCTCGGCCGCGGCCGAAGGCAAGGAAATTCTCAGCGTCGTTCAGATCATGAACGAGTTCACGGGGATGGCAGCGGAAAATCCGGTCATGAAGGTGATGGCCCTCGGCCGCGTCGTCGGCCTCGCCAATCATACGGTTATCCGCCATGCCGATGGGCGCATGATTCCCATTGAAGACAGCGCCGCGCCCATCTGGGACGATCGCCGCCAGTTGATCGGGGTCGTGCTGGTGTTCCGCGATGTCTCCGCGGAGCGTAAATCGCGAGACGTTCTGCGCAAGACCGAAAAGCTGGCCGCGGCGGCGCGCCTCTCCGCCACGGTTGCTCACGAAATCAACAATCCTCTCGAGGCGATTGTAAATCTCATCTTCATCGCCAAGAATGATCCCGACGCGCCGCCCTCCGTGGTGCGGCAGCTGGTAGTGGCGGAGCAGGAGATTGAGCGCGTAGCCCATATCACCCGGCAGACCCTCGGCTTTTACCGTGAGTCGAACGCGCCGGAGCAGGTTCAAATCAATGTTCTTCTCGAGGCCATCCTCAGCGTCTATTCGAACAAACTCGAGTCCGCGCGCATCCAGGTGAAGCGTGACTTCGGCGAGTGCCCGCCCGTGCACGCGGTGGCCGGCGAGTTGCGCCAGGTCTTCTCGAATGTCGTCGCCAATGCCATTGACGCCGCAGGCGAATCGGGCACCATTGCCGTCAGCTCCCGGCCAATTCCCGGCGGCGAAAGCGGCATGATCGAAGTTGTGATCGCGGACAGCGGGACGGGGGTATCGGCCGAGCATCTGGACCACATCTTTGAGCCCTTCTTCACCACCAAAAAGGACGTTGGCACCGGCCTGGGCCTGTGGGTGACCAAGGAGATTATCGAGCGCCACGGCGGAAACATCCGTGTCAGCCCGGCGAACGGACACGGGGGCCTGCCCGGCGCGGCCTTTACTCTGCGCCTGCCCTGCAATTTGCCTGGCCTTCTCCCCATGAGCGGCCAGCCGAACTGAAGCCCGATCTGGAGACCGGACTGAGGCTTTATCCGCCGGCCAAGCCGTTGCTTTCTTTCATCGACAATCCCACTCCGGCAAGGCATAGTCATATCCATGCACAAACCAAGCAAACCTGTCTTTAGCTTTTGCGTTCGCGTCCTGGTGGCCGGCCTTCCGGTGTGTGCAGGGGCCACAACCGCCGCCCAGCAGCCGGCCAATCCCCCCATCGTCCTCCACGCCGCGCGCCTGCTCGAGGTCTCGACCGGCAACGTGCTCCAGCCCGGCGAAGTCCTCGTCGAAGGCGAGCGCATCCAGGCCGTGGGCACAGCCGTCGATCATCCCCAGGGCGCGCAGGTCATCGACCTCGGCGACACCACGCTACTCCCCGGGCTGATCGACGCGCACGTGCACCTGTTTCTGCATCCCGGAGCGGAGGACCTGCAGACCGTGGAGGAATCCGTTCCCCGGCGCACGATTCTCGCCGAGCAGGCCGCCAAAGCCGACCTGATGGCCGGCTTTACCGCCGAGCGCGACTTGGGCACGGAAGGCGCCGGCTCGGCCAGCACGGCGGTGCGCGATGCCATCAACCAGGGGATCATCCCCGGGCCGCGCCTGCGCGTGTCCGCAAACGCGATCGACATCCTGGGCGGTCATGAGGACGCCATTGGCTACAACCCCGCGCAGCACGTGCTCTCCAACGCCGACTACGCCAACACCGCCGATGAGATCGTCGCCGTCATGCGCGAGCAGCACAAGGAAGGCTCCGACTTCGCCAAGATCTACCAGACCGGACCGGACAAAATGATTGACGGCGTCCTGCATACGCCCTATCAGTACAGTGAAGCGCAGCTGGCGGCGGCGGTAGAAGAAGCGCACAGGCTGGGCACCTACGTCGCCGTCCACGCCATGGGCGAGCCGGGCACGCTCTACGCCGCCCAGGCCGGCGTGGCTTCCATCGAGCACGCAACCCAATTAAGCGACGAAACCATGCGCCTGATGAAGGAGAAGGGCATCTTCGCCGTTCCCACGTTCACCATCTTCGACTACTTCGCCCATCACCGCGAGTCGCAAGATCAAACGGCAGCGGAAGCGGCGATGCTCGACTACAAGATCGCCGAGTTCAAGAAGCAGATCGCCTTCGGCATCTCCTTTGCCGTGGGTTCCGACGTGGGCCCGTTCCCGCACGGCACACAGGCGCACGAACTCACGCTCATGGTCCGGTACGGCATGAAGCCGCTGGCCGTGCTCCAGGCCGACATGCTCAACGGCGCGAAATTGCTGCGCTGGGAGGGCCAGATCGGCGAGCTCAAGCCCGGATACTACGCCGATATCATCGCCGTCCCCGGCAACCCGCTCCACGACATCTCCGTCGTTGAGCATGTAAGTTTTGTCATGAAGAATGGCGAAGTGATCAGACAAGAAGCGCTACCGCGGTGACCTGTCGACAGTCCTGCATTGGATGCGAAGCTTCTCCACTGCGTCCGGGAAACGCTTCGGCTGGGTCTCAGCCTGCGAATCCTCAACCGCCTTGCAATACCCCGCCAGATAGATTGAATAAAGCAGCGCCGGCGCCCCATATCAGCCCAACGCCCAGGCCAAGCAAAGCAGCCGAGCCAAACGCCTTCATGGCTTCCTTCGCTTGCCGGTTGCGATTACACCGCCACAGTGAAGCTGTCCTCAGTGCGCGTGACCGCGTGGTAAAGCGTGTCGCGCTCCACAGGTACGCGTCCGGCCTCGGTAATCAGCCGGCAAAGCTCCTTGCGCGTTAAACCCTGCGGCGTGGTTGCGCCCGCGTCGTGGTAAATCTTCTCCTCGATCACCGTCCCGTCCAGGTCGTCGGCGCCGAAGCGCAGCGCAATCTGCGCAATCTTCGGCGTGAGCATCTGCCAGTACGCCTTGATGTGCGCAAAGTTGTCCAGGAGCAGCCGGCTCACGGCGATCTGCCGGATATCAGTCAGCCCCGTCGTCACCGGCAGGTGATCGAGCGGCGTATTCTCCGGATGAAAGGCCAGCGGGATGAAAGTCTGGAAGCCGCCCGTCTCGTCCTGCAGCGCGCGCAGCTTCAGCAGATGATCCACGCGGTCCTCGTCGTTCTCGATGTGGCCGTACAACATGGTCGCATTGGAGCGGAAGCCCATTTTATGCGCCAGCCGCGCCGTCTCCAGCCACTCCGCACCGTCGATCTTGTGATCGCAGATGATTGCGCGCACGCGATGCGTAAAGATCTCCGCGCCGCCGCCGGGCATCGAGTCCACGCCGGCGTCGCGCAGCTTCTCGAGCGTCTGCTCGAGGGTGAGCTTCGCCCGTCGTGCCAAATAGGCGATCTCCACCATGGTGAAGGCCTTGATGTGCACGCGGGGAAATCGCTCCTTGAGCCCGCGGATTAAATCGAGGAAGAACTCGAGCGGCAGATCGGGATGCAACCCGCCGACGATGTGGAACTCCGTCACCGCTTCCGTGTAACCGGAAGCCGCCGTCTGCCACGCCTCGTCGAGCGCCATGGTGTAACCGGCGGGGTCGCCCTTCTTACGCCCGAAGGCGCACAGCTTGCACGCGGCCACGCACACGTTAGTCGGATTGATGTGGCGATTGACGTTGAAGTAGGTCACGTCGCCGTGCAGCCGCTCGCGCACAAAATTCGCCAGCCAGCCCACGGCCAGAATGTCACGTGTCCCGTAGAGCGCAAGGCCGTCCGCCGCAGTGAGCCGCTGGCCGGCAAGCACCCTGGCTGCGATGGGCTCAAGCTTCGGGTCGTATGTCCGGAAAGGCGCGCGCGCGCCCGCATTTCCGTTGCCGGCGTCCTGCATAGCTCTGATGATAGCGGAATTCGCGCCTTAGGGCCTATTCGCCCCAAGGGGGCTACAGCGTTTTCGGTTCAAGTTTTGACAAGGTCGATGCTGCCGAGTGGCTCTTTCCTCAAGAAAGAGCCACGTTGCATAATCCCGGCTTGTCAACATGTGAACCGAAAACGCTCTAACAGCCCCTCGCTCACTGGCTGCCTGTTTCCACTGCCGCCGCACCCGGCCCCACCAGCACGCCATCGTCGAGCGATGCGGCCACCAGCCGCCCGCCCGCTCCGCGAATCAGCGCCACCTGGTACCCCGTCTGCCACCAGTCCCAGCTCTGCGTCTTGGGATCGATCGCGAACACCTGGTCGCTCGCCCGCGAGCTCACCAGAATCCTGTGCGTCTTCGCATCGTAACTCAAGTCGTCTACGTCGCGAAACGGAAGCCGCTCAAACCACATCCAGCTCTTGCCTAGGTCCGCGGAAAAATACACACCCTCGCGCGCACCCAGCCACAGCATTCCATCGGGCGAGAAAAGTACGCTGTGGATGCGCGTAACCATCGTGGGCAGTCCCATGGGCCACCAGGTAAGGCCGCCGTCGGTTGAAAGCACCACGCCGCCGGAGTGCGCCGCGGCCATGGTGTTGCCGTCGACGGTCACGGAGGTGTAATCGCTTGCCCCCATCACCGGCCCCCCTTGCCAGGTTGCGCCCTGGTCGCGGCTGATAAGCAGGCCAACATCGGTTGACGCAGCCCACACATCGCCGGAGACATCGAGCGCATCCACGCGCCCCGCGAGCTCAACCTCCGGCGCCTTCTCCTTCTTCTCCACGTTCACGCGCTCCCCGTTGGCCTTTTCCGTGGCGGTCTTCACGATCGTGTTTGCGATCGTGTTCTTCGCCTCCCACTGCAGGGCTGCAGCGCCCGCCGCCGAGGCTCCGCCCGCACCCGGCACAGCGGCGTCGCCCGAAGGCGGGTCGAGCACGAAGATACCCTCATTGGTCCCCGCCACCACGGTCCCATCTTTCGTTTGCGCCAGGGCAAACACATCGCGCCCATCTAATCCCTTGCCCACTTGCTCCCAGCTCGCGCCGCCGTCGTTGGACTCGAACACGCCGCCGAAGCTCTTGTCGTTGACCACCCCCGCGTACAGGCGCTCCGGATCGCTCCGGTCCACGAGCAGCGCCGCCACCTTGCGCTCGGAAATTCCCCCGTTCGACTGCGCGAAGGTCACGCCCCCATCCGCGCTGGCCAGCACGCCGCCGCGGTCGGTGGCCAGAAGCACGTGCTTTTGGTTGCGCGGATCGACATAGACGGCATTCACGATCACATCGGAATCCGTCATGCGCTGGAAAGTCCTGCCTCCATTCTCCGTCTTGTACAGGCCCTCCGTGGTTCCCGCGTACACCACTTCGCGGTCCTCCGGGTCCTGCATCAGCGCCCGCGTCCTTCTGGCTTCGCTCGGAATCCCCTGAATCTTGCGGAAGAGCAACCCGCCATTCTCGCTCTTGTAAATGCCGCTGCACGCGCTCAGATACACCGTGCGCGCGTGCTCGGGATCGATGATGATCGAAAAAATGTCCGAGTCCACGATCAATCCCTGCTTGATGCTCTTCCAGGTCTTGCCGCCGTCCGTCGTCTTCCAGGGCAGGTGCCAGGTTCCCGCGTAAACAATGTCCGGATTTCCCGGATCGACGGCCAGCGACTCCACCTCGTGAATCTCGCGGTCGCCCTCCGGGCTGATCTGCTCCCAGGCCGCGCCGGAATCGGTGCTGCGGTAGACGCCTTTGAGCGTGCCCGCAAAGAGAATGTGCGGATCGGAGTGCGCCTGCGCCAAGGCGTGGATCGATTGCCCTTTGAGCCCGTCCATCTCGGTCCAGGCGTGCCCGGAGTCGTGGCTCACCCACAAACCGCCATCGGCGCTGTCTTTCCATGCGCCCACAAACAGTGTGGCAGGGTTCGATTCGTCCACCACGACGCTGTCCAGCACGAACCCATCCGCAGGATCGATCTTGGCCAGCCGGCTCCAGGATGCGCCCCCGTTCTTCGACTCGTACAGCCAGCTGTTTGTCGTCCCCAGATAAAGATGATTGGGATCGCCGGGATCCGCCGCAAACGCGCGCGCATCGCCGCCCGCCGGACCGGCAACGGTCCACGCCGGCGCGACGGACCAGCCCGGAGCAGGGAAGAGAGCGATGAGCGGAAAAGACAGGAAGAGCCCGAATCTTAAAAGATTCTGAAAAATTAAGCGCGGGCGCTTCATGCCTGCAGAAAACTCCTCAAGTTCCTGTGATAAGTATACAAAGAACGGAATCGAAACGCTTCGCCTCCGGCGCAGAGACCCCGCCCGCGCGCACTCTGGGGTGCGCGGGCCTCGCCGTGCCTGGGATGAGCGCGAAGGAAGAGCCACAGGCGCACTGACCCACCCCCGTTTCTAGAGGAAGTGGCTCAACGCGCCCGCAACCCGCTGCGGCCCTGCGGCTATTGAGCCGCGGCCGCTTTCTTGTGGTGATGCCGTTCGGCCAGCGGCTTGCGCACCTCCGGCTTCACCGTCGTCTCGTCTACTGGCGTGGTTCCGCTCACGTCGGCGTTGAAGTCCGCGCCCGCGGGCACCAGGTAGTTCTGCGCCGACTGGCCGTCCGTCGGCACCGTCGCCACGCTGATCCGCGAGGCATCGATACCCTGATCGGTCACCAGGTACTCCTTCGCATTCACGGCACGCTGTGCGGCGTCGTCCTCGACTTTGGCGTGCTTGTGATGCTCGGCGTATTTCTGCTCCCTGTCGGTCTTCGCCTTCTCCTTGTCGTCGGACTGGCCCACGACCACGGCCTTGGCGTCAGCCTGCTGCTTCAGGTCCAGAGCCACCTGGTCCAGGCAAGCCTTGGCTTCATTGTCCACCCGCGTCGGCCGCGCTTTGTCGGTCGAGAAGCTGATCGAGCACAGCGCCTGCGTGTGCGGCGGCGGCGGCGGCGGCGGAGGAGCTTCGATGGTCACCGTGGTATTGGCGGTAGCCGTGTGTCCCTTGTCGTCCGACACGTTACACGTAATCCCCACCGCTCCCGTGGGTGCGCCGGCGGATGAGAATTCCGCCGTAGCGCCGTTGCCGGAGACGGATCCCGCCGAAGCCGAATACGAGTAGGTCAGCGGCCGGTTCTGCGGGCTGGCGGCGGTGGCCGTGATGCTGCTGGTGTCACCCGGTTTGATGGTGTCCGGATTGGCTGAGCAGCTGATGGTGGGCGGCTCGAAGGCTTTCACCGTATAGTTGGCTGAGCATTGCGCCGTCTCATACGGCTTTTCGCCTTCCTGGCCCTTCTTGCCTTCCTTTACTTCGGCCTTCACGGTGTAGGCGCCCGGCTCCTGCGCGCTGGTGTTGACGGTTGCCGATGTGCCATTGCCTGTCACCCCGTCGCCCGACCAGCTGTACACCGTATCCCAATGCTTCTTGGTGGCCACTGAACCCGGAGTCGCCGTCACGCTGAGCGCGTCGCCGGGATAAACGGCTGGTGCGCTCGCTGCGCAAGAAAGTGTGATCGGCGGAGGCTTCTTGCAACCTGCAGGCAAGAACACCAAAGAAGTCGACGCCATAGCGAAGGCGAAAGCCTTCAATTTCTGCAATGCCATTTTCTCCTCCTTGTCGTCGCTGTTGGTCTGCTCCCGAACTTGGCGCGACGTGCCAACTCGGCCCCGATGATTCGCCATCGATCGTTGCCGCATTCGAAAACTCCCGCGCGAATCGCGGAAACTCAATACAGCACAAGAAGCCCACAGGCTGGCTTTCCAGCCTTGGAAAATCATACTCCGCCGGGTGGTGGTCTCCGGAATGGGCGATGTTGAAATCGGGCCGGCCGTTCTGACCCGTCTCGGGTAGTGATCAGCGGCCCTTGTGCGAGCCACTCCATCTATCTTGACGCCTCCGCGCGGGGCGAGGTTGCGGAAAAAATGAATGCTTCCGCAAGGAACCGCTCGCGTCCCGCATCCCCGTAGACAGCGCGGCGGCGCAGGTCGGGCGCCGATTCCCCTGAAAGAGCGCAGCAACGCCCTGAAAGCAAATAGCTGACCGCCGTCCCGGTCAGCCCTGGGAAGTCATTCTTAAAAAATCCTTGCGTGAGGGCCAGCGGCTCGCCGATCGAGCCTTCCGTTCCCTTGCCAAAGCTCGACCGGCGTCCCATTTTATGAATTTGTGGCCGTATGAATTGGCCCCGGCGGGCGCTCTCTCATGGGTGATGCCTTTGGGGCAGCGGCTTGCGCACCTCCGGCTTCACGGCCGTCTCGTCCACCGGCGTGGTTCCGCTCACGTCGGCGTTGAAGTCCGCGCCCGCAGGCACCAGGTAGTTCTGCACCGTCTGCCCATCCGTCGGCACCGTCTCCACGCTGATCCGCGAGCCATCGATACCCTGATCGGTCACCAGGTAGTCCTTGGCATTCACGGCGCGCTGCACGGCGTAATCCGTCACCTTGGCGTGCTTGTGGCGCTCGGCATAGTTCTCTTCGCGCGCCGTTGTGGCTTTCTCCTTGGCGTCCGACTCGCCCACGATCACCGCCTTGGCGTCAGCCTGCTGCTTCAGGTCCAGGGCCACCTGGTCCAGGCAGGCCTTGGCTTCGTTGTCCACCCGCGTCGGCCGCAGCTTGTCGTTGGAGAAGCTGATCGAGCACAGCGCCTGCGTGTGCGGCTGCGGCGGCGGTGGAGGAGCTTCGATGGTCACCGTGGTATTCCCTGAGGCTGAGTGCCCCTTGTCGTCGTTGACCGTGCCCGTAATCGCGACCACGCCGGTGGGCGCTCCTGCCGAAGAGTACTCCGCCGTCGTCCCGTTTCCGGTAATCGATCCCGCCGCGGCCGAATACGAGTAGGTCAGCGGCCGGTTCTGCGGGCTTACACCCTGGCAGGTGATGGTGCTGGTGTCTCCCGGTTTGATGGTGTCGGGATTGGCCGAGCAGCTGATCGTGGGCGGTTCGAACTCCTTCACCGTGAAGCTCGCCGAGCACTGCGCCGTCTCCCACGGCTTCGCGCCTTCCTTGCCTTTCTTCCCTTCCTTCACCGTTCCGGTCACCGAGTAGCTGCCCGGCGCCAGCGGCCCCGTGGCCACCGTGGCCGTGGCCCCATCGCCGGTCACCCCCGTACCCGACCAGCTGTAAACCACGTTGTCCTTGGGATTCAGATTGCCCGCCGCCGACGAAACCGTGACCGGGTCACCCGGAAACACGGCTGACGGATTCGCCGTGCAGGACAGCGTCACCGGAGTCGGCGGCGCGATGGAACCGGTGTGGAAGACCAGGCCCGTGCTTAACCGCGCGGCATCGATGTTGGCCCTGCCCCCAAATACACCCGTTCCGAAGTCGACATGCATGTATTCGAAATCGGCCTGGAAGATACGGATGGCCAGATGATGGTTGAACCACGGCGTCTCATAGTCCATGCCCCCGCCCACGGTCAGCCCCGGGCCCCAGTGGGCGGGATTGAAGAACGGGCCGTTGACATCCGCCACATCCACCAGTCCATGAACGAACGGCGTAATGTTTCCCGCCGGAAAGCGGAAGATCATGCCCCCGGCGTAGGTGAGGAATCCATCGTCGTTGCCTTCCGTGCCGATATTGCTTTTTCCGTTCTGGTCGCCCCACTCGTGCTCGCCGAACTCAAGCTGCGCGCCCACAAACCGGTTGAAATAGTAAGCGCCGCTGAACAAGCCGCCCAGGTTGACGGCGTCGTAACTGGCCGTCACCGGGGTTCCGTCCGGTTCCTGCGTGGTTACCGATCCATGGGGGGCCAGATAGCTGTATCCGACGAAGATATCCCATCGGGATGGAGAGCTTTCCGAAGAGCCTCTTGCGGCCGGAGATGCCTGGGCCGCGAGCAACGCCGGCATCGCACCAGCGCAAACCAGAATGGCGGCAATATTAAGAATCCTTAATGCACGAAAAGACATGCGTTTTTCCTCCGCAAGAGAGTAGATCGACCAGTTTGGAGAGAGTGCTGCGAGCGTAACTTTTCAGCTCGGTCTTACTGGGCTCCACATGGGGGTGGAGCGTATAGACATCCCTACAGCACAATCCAAAGTATCATAGCGGCCGTGCTTCGGGACACCTTTTTTTTGAATAAGTTGTCAGGTTGATCACCCTTCGGTCCATAGCCGGGCGCGGCGCCGAGGTGCGTTTCCGGGGTCCCTTGGAGTCGCGTTGCCTGCCGTGCAGCTCACCCGGCATTCAGGGTCTTAAGCAGGCTGCGCGGCTCCCGCTGGATTTTTTCCTGAAGCAGCGTGATCGCGTACATAAGCTGTTCCGGGCGCGGCGGGCATCCCGGCACGTATACATCCACGGGTATTACTTGGTTAACCCCCTGCACCAGCGCGTAATTGTTGAAAACCCCGCCCGAAGTCGCGCAGGCGCCCATCGAGATCACCCATTTCGGCTCCGTCATCTGGTCGTAAAGCCGCCGGATCACCGGGGCCATCTTCTGCGAAACCCGTCCCGCCACCACCATCAGGTCCGATTGCCGCGGCGAGGGCCGAAACACCTCGGCGCCGAAGCGCGCGATGTCGAATCGCGCCGCGCCCATCGACATCATCTCGATGGCGCAGCAGGCCAGGCCGAAGGTCATCGGCCAGACCGAATTCTTCCGGATCCAGTTCACGGCAAAGTCGAGGGAAGTGAGGAAAACTCCCTCCGGCTGCTCGAAGCCGTAGTTGACTTCCTGCACCTTGAGGCGGTTTTTCGCGCTGCTCTCGAGCGTCCCGAACAGATAGTGGTCGCGCTCCGCCGTCGCCGCCATAGATTTACTATAAACCCCGCGACCCGATGGCATCGACGGCCATTCTCATTCCACCTCAATTGTAAAGAAGCAATAAGGATTTCAAAGAAACTTGCTCGCGCCTGGGGTTCTTTACGAAAATCTTAGGAAAGCGATCTTCTTTTCGCATATCCTCTCACCGTATCCGTTGCCACGAACCTCGCGGTGAGCCCATCCATCGCTGTGCTTTGCTCAAGACTCAGATTCGCGCCGTGTGCGTGAATGCATTTTTCGGAGCCGAACCCATCATGTGTCCTCGCCCGACTCACCCAGCTCAATTGACTCGCCCGATTCGCTGCCTGCTTGTTTCCGCTCTCTTGGCCAGCCCCGTCTTCGTTCTCGCCCAATCCTCCGCACCGGCCGCCCAGGCCCCGGCCACCCAAGCCCAGATCGACGCCCTTCGCCAGGCCGTCCAGAGTGCGCAGTCGGCCGGCGACAACGCGTGGATGCTGACCTCCGCGGCCCTGGTCCTGCTCATGACCGGCCCCGGCCTCGCGCTCTTTTATGGCGGCCTGGTGCGCAGGAAGAACATTCTCGGCACCATGATGCAGAGCTTCGCCATGATGGGACTGGTAAGCATTCTGTGGGCGCTTGTGGGGTATTCGCTGGCCTTCGGCCACGGCAACGTATTCGTGGGCGGTTTCGAGCATCTCTTTCTGCGCGGCGTTTCGCTCAATCCCAATCCCGATTACGGACCCACCGTTCCCGAGCAGACCTACATGATCTACCAGCTCATGTTCGCCATCATCACGCCGGC
>JASHUF010000171.1 GCA_030040175.1 Acidobacteriaceae bacterium | reverse complement strand
CGATCACTCCAATTCCCGCGGCGCTGCGGATATGGGTCTCTTCCCTGACCTGCTGCCGGGCTATGTGCCGGTGAGCGCACCGGGAGCGTTTGCAGAGTACAAAAATCTTCCCGCGCCGCCCGGCAAGACCCTGCCGCAGATGCTCGATGCGGCAAGGAGAGGCGAACTTGGCGCGCTCGTTATCTCAGGTTCAAATCCAGCTGCGCGCGAGAAATTCGTCCCCGGCGGGCTGGGCAAATCTTTTGTCATTTTGCTTGACCCATTTCTCACGGAGACTGCTGCTCTTGCCGACGTAGTCTTTCCGGCCGCGAGCCTCTATGAGAAAGCAGGCACGGTGACCAACACCTTCGGCGACGTGCAACTGGTGCGCAAGGCCGCGGACCGCGCGGGCACCAAGCCGGACTTCGAGATCCTGGTGCGGCTGGCCGGCGGCATGGGCGTGGATGTGAGCGCGCTGGTGCCTTTCGGCAAACGCGGAACGACGGGAGATTTGGGCCAGTCGCGCGGCGCGCAATCGGGCGAGGCCGATCGCCATTCCGTGTGGCTCGAGGCCAATGGCCTCGAACCGAAGCTGAGCCCTTTCGATCCCTTCGCGCTGCTGGATGAGATCGAGCGGCTGGTTCCCGGCTACGCGCTGGACCGGTTCCAGCTTTTTGCAGGCAACGATGTGCGCACGGAGATCGGCGCCGGACCTGGATTTGTGCCGGTGGCGGCGCTCACCCGGACCGAGTTGATTCTTCCCGCGCACGATACGCTGTTTACTTCGGGCACCTTGGGCCGCTACAGCCGCGGGCTGGCGGAGATTGACGAGCACCAGGCGCGGCAGATGGCGGAGACGGCGGCGGACTGACAGAAGCAACTGCAGGTCCTTCGACTTGGTCGTTCGCCCGGCGAACGACCTTCGCTCAGGATGACAGCGGTTTGATTGGCGACTGAGAGAGGCTGAACGCGAGTGAGCTTGCTTGAATTTTTCCTGTGGAGCGTGGTCAAGGTCGCGGTGGTCACGGGGCTGCTGCTGATGGCCGTGGCTTACACGGTGCTGCTCGAGCGCAAGCTGGTGGGGCGCATCCAGAATCGCTGGGGCCCCAGCCGCGTGGGGCCGTTCGGCTTGTGGCAGCCGCTGGTCGACGGGCTGAAGAATTTTCTCAAGGAAGACCTGATCCCGACCGCCGTGTACCGGCCGATCTATCTGCTGGCGCCGATCATCTCCCTCACCTGCGCGCTGGTTTCCATCGCCGTGATTCCCTTCGGCGAGCCCAGCGCAGGACCGCACGGACTCGACCTCTTCGAAATTTCGAACATCAACATCGGCCTGCTGGTCATTCTGGGCATCACGTCGATCGGCGTCTACGGCGTGGCGCTCGCGGGGTGGTCCTCGAACAACAAGTACTCGCTGCTCGGCTCGCTGCGCTCCTCGGCCCAGCTGATCAGTTACGAATTGGCGCTGGGGCTCTCGCTGGTGGGCGTGGTGCTGCGTGCAGGCTCGCTCAACCTGCGCGTGATTGTAGAGCAGCAGGCGGAGAAAGGCATCGCCACCTGGAATATTTTTGGCGGGCTGCAGTTTGTGGCCTTCTTCGTTTACCTGATGTCTGCTTACGCTGAGACCAACCGCTCGCCCTTCGACCTGCCCGAGGCCGAGAGCGAGCTGACCGGCGGTTACCACACCGAGTACAGCTCCATGAAGTTTGCCATGTTCTTCATGGCCGAATACGCCAACATGATCACCGTGGGCTGCGTGGCCACGCTCTTGTTCCTGGGCGGATGGACCAGCCCGTGGGGCAATCTGCTGGGGCCCGTGGAAAACAATCTCGTCAATGCGCTGCTGTCGATCTTCTGGTTTGTGGCCAAGGTTTTCTGCTTCCTGTTTCTGTATGTGTGGGTGCGGGGAACGCTGCCGCGCTTCCGCTACGACCAGCTAATGAACTTCGGATGGCGGTACCTGATGCCGCTGGCCATTTTGAACATTGTGGGAACCAGTTTGTGGCTCGCGTACCGCTGAGGGATGCTCGCGCGATCCGCCGCGGTTGAAGGGACAGGCAAGGGCGGGCCGTCATTTACAATCGGGAGGAGCTGAACGGGCCTGAATCACGGCCCTCGATTGCAAAAGAGCTACTCGATTTCCCCAACCGGCCGGTGCGCGTGAACCGGCTCCAGCCCTCGCAAGCGGCGGCTCCAAAAAAACGGTGAATTGATGCACCTGATTCTGTTTCTTGTTTTTGCCGGGCTGTGCCTCGCCGGAGCCATCAATCTCCTGCTGCAGAGCCATCCCATCAACAGTGCGCTTTCGCTTATCGTGGTGATGAGCTCGCTGGCCGTGCTTTACCTGCTCCTGGGTGCGGAGTTTCTGGCCATCGCGCAGATCATTGTGTACGCCGGCGCTATCATGGTGCTCTTTGTCTTCGTGGTGATGCTGCTGAACGCCGGGCGCGAAGACCGCACCATGGGCAGCCGCGCGGCCAAGCTCATCGGATTTCCCGCGGTCGCCGTTCTGATGGCGTTGCTGGCCACGGTGATTGTGCGCATCCAGGGATTGGGCGCCGCGCAACTGGGCGCGGGGTTGGCCGCGGCGCAAACCGCGGTGGA
>JASHUF010000170.1 GCA_030040175.1 Acidobacteriaceae bacterium | reverse complement strand
GCCGCCTGCACCGGCTCCTGAAACACGGCTCCGAACTGCCGCGCCGCCCGGTGCGCCAGTTCTTCGAGGCCGGGTATCTGCTCGGGATGCGCCGATTCTCTTTCGAGGCTCGTCACCGGCCGGTCGGTGATGCCGCAGGGATGGATCAGCGCAAACTGGCTCAGATCGGTGGTCACGTTGAAGGCAAACCCGTGCGTCGTAATTCCGCGCGCCACATGAATCCCGATGGCGGCAATCTTCTTTTCGCCGGCGGGCGGGTCGGTGGCCTTTGTGCCACAGCTCTCATCCAAAACTCTCCCGTCCGGAGGACACCAGACGCCGGTGAGGCCGCAGATGCGTCCCGCTTTCACGCCCAACTCGCCGCACAGCCGGATGAGCGCTTCTTCCATCAGCCGCACAAAATCCACCGGCCCCAGGCGCGCGCCGCTCGCCGGGTTGCGCAGGCTGCGCAGATCGAAGATGGGGTAGCCGATGAGCTGCCCCGGCCCGTGATAGGTCACGTCGCCGCCGCGGTTGATCTCATAAAGAGTCACGCCCCGCGCCGCCAAAAGCTCATCGGAGGCCAGCACATTGGCGCGCCTGGCGTTGCGCCCCAGCGTCAGCACCGGCGGGTGCTCGAGCAGCAAGAGCACATTCTCGATGCGTCCTTCTTGCCGCAGGCGGGCGAGCTCCGCCTGCAGGCGCAGCGCCTCGCCGTAGTTCACGCGCCCCAGATAGAGGTACTGAATCATCGCCTGCTTCGATTGTAGTCATTCACACCGTTCGCCGCCTTGTTCCCTCGTTCCCTTGCTCCCTGTTCTCCCGCTATGCTTCTCCTTTGAGGTGTCTTGCCCATGACCCAGACCTCGAACCAGACTTCGACTCAGGCCGCCGGCCGTCCGCAGCTTGCTCATCTCACCGCCGCACTCGACGAGCTGCGCGCCAAGGGCACGCACTTCCGCCTGCGCGTTCTCGACGACCAGCAGGCCCCCGTCTGCCATTACGACGGCAGGCAGGTGATCAATCTGGCCAGCAACAACTATCTCGGCCTCGCCAATCACCCCAGGCTCATTGAAGCCGCCATCGCCGCCACGCGCGCCTTCGGCGTGGGCTCCGGCGCCGTGCGCACCATCGCCGGCACCATGCGCATCCACATGGAGCTCGAAGAAAAAGTCGCGCGCTTCAAAAATGTTGAGGCCTGCGTCGTCTTCCAGAGCGGATTCGCCGCCAACGCCGGCACCGTCAGCGCCATCCTCGGCAAAGACGATTTCATCCTCTCCGACGAGCTCAACCACGCCAGCATCATTGACGGCGCGCGTCTCTCCCGCGCCGCCATCAAGGTCTTCCGCCACAAGGACGTCAGCCATTGCGAAGAGTTACTCCAAGAGTTGGGAAAAAACCCGGGCCGCAAGCTCGTCATCACCGACGGCGTCTTTTCGATGGATGGTGACATCGGCCCCGTGGACAGGCTCGCCGCGCTCGCCGAGAAATACGGCGCCATTATGATGGTGGATGACGCCCACGCCTCAGGCGTGCTCGGCCGCAACGGCCGCGGGTCGATTGATCACTTCGGCATGCACGGCCGCGTCGATGTGCAGGTGGGCACGCTGTCGAAAGCGATCGGCTCGCTCGGCGGCTACGTCTGCGGGTCGAAAGATCTGATTGACTACCTCTATCATCGCGCGCGCCCGTTCCTCTTTTCCACCTCGCATCCGCCCTCGGTCGCGGCCACCTGCATTGCCGCCTTCGACCTGCTCGAAGAGGAACCCGAGCGCATCGAGCGCCTGTGGTCGAACACCCGCTACTTCCAGTCCGGGCTCAAGCGCGCCGGCTTCAACATCGGCGGCGTCAACACCCCGGCCACCGAGACCCCCATCACGCCCATCATCGTGGGCGAGGGCCGAGCGGCTATGGACTTTTCGCGCGCGCTCTTCGATGCGGGCGTGATGGCCACCGGCATCGCCTTCCCCACTGTTCCCGAGGGAAAGGCCCGCATCCGCGCCATTGTCTCGAGCGAGCACACGCGCGCACACCTCGACCAGGCCCTCGAAACCCTGGAACGTGCCGCCCGGAAGATGAGCCTGCTTCACTGACTCGTGCAGTCCGCTTGCGGCAATGCATCTTCAATGCCGGCGGCGTGCTCCCAGGCGCTTTCCGGCGCATCGAACCACTCCTTCGCCTTCGCGTAGCGCGCCTTCATTGCGACTTCGTTCGCAGTAGCGGCCACTTCCTGCTGCTGCACGGGCGTCAGCGACCAGTTCAGCGGGTCAGTCTTCGCCCTCGTTTTTGCACAGGTGTCCCCGAACACAATCGCGTGCATTTCAAGCTGCGCGCTGTAAGCGTGTTCCAGAAGCTCCAGTCCCGCCTGGTCCCGCGCCGTGCCGCTTCCGTGCCCGGCATTCCAGAATCCTTCGAGCGGGCCCGCAACCTGATCGAGCAGGTTCCACAACCGGTCGGCCTTCCCGTTCGCGTCGAAGGTGTGGTCCGGCGTCTCGTCTCCGCTGCTGCCCGCAATGTCGTCGCTGTTGCGAATTTCGATGAGCAGGATGCGGAGCTTGCCCTGCGGCCCCTTGTCGTTCGCGTTCCGTGCCGTCAGCGCGTAACGCAGGAACTCGATCGCGGTCGCCGTCCCGTCGTTGTCGTAGTAGCCTCCGTCGGCAAAGTGCACGCTGTCCGGCGCGTTGTCCAGGGCCCATGGCGCGCGCGCCTGGGACGAAACATAAGGAAACGTGGCCGACATCTGCGCCGCCGTGGCCAGCGGCAGATCCGGCCACTGGCCGGCTTCTTGCTCCTTCGGCGCGAAGGTCGCCAGGAACGACCGCGCCCTGTAGTCGGGTCCCGGCTCGGGCATCACGTCCTCGGGGATTTTGTAGTTGGCCAGCAGGAACCGCTCCCCGTCTTCGACTGTGGTCGTATTCATGCTGACGGCCGGATAGGCGCCATCCTTCGCCGGCAGGCTCGTCAGTGTCAGTCCTGTCTCGCTGGCTCTGTGCAAATCCTCCACCGCCTCGAGCTCCGGCATGGCAATGTCCCGCCCGGTGTTCGCATCGAGAGCGCAGAACGGATCGTCGAGGTTGCGTGCAAACGCCCTTCGCAGCGCCCAGGTGCGGTCCTTGGCGAGCGGCGTCCCGGGCAGATCGTTCACGCCCGGGGAAGGTGATTTCCAATAGGGGATGAAGGGCACAAACGCCTTGGGAATGTCGTAGTAAACCAGCCCCCAACCCACCGCCTCCAGGCTCGAGCAGCTGGCCACCGTGCGCATGCGGTCCCAGTCGGGCGTGCCTTTGTTCCTGGCCACGTTCAGTTCTCGCAAATACGCGTAGAGCCCTGAGCTCCCTCCCGAGACGGTGCTCAGCAGGAGCAGGTGATCGTGAAACACCTCCGGTTTTGCTCCGCCGGCAAACTCCTTCTCCAGGTTCCCCAGCACCGCTGTCGTCCACGCCGCCGCATGAATCCCTCCTCCTGTGGAAGTAACCACGATCAGCGGATGGCCATCGCTCCTCGCAATCAGAACCTCTCTCGGCGTGGGCAGAACGATTTCCTGGCCACTCTGCGCCGTCGAAAGATAATGTTCCTCTTTGCCCGCATCCCAATGCAGCATCCGCGGCGCCACTGTCAGCACCAGGATCGCCGTCAGCACCGGCACCCGGTACCGGTCCGCAAAGAAGGCTGCCCCGGCCAGTGTCCACGAACTCGAAATGGTCAGAATCAGCACCAGCGCGAGGATGGGAAAGCGCTCGGCATCGGCCCGGTAGTAGAGCGCGGGGATCACGGCGGCAAATCCAAGGATGGCCACCGTGAGCACAAGCTTCCAGATCAGCAGCCTCTTGCGTAACTGGGGAAGCCGGTCTCGCTCCTCCTTTGCAGGGTCTTTGATCCTGGCCGTCCATACTGCGCCGGCAACAATCACCCCGCCTGCAATGTAGCCGATCACCGCAATCAGCGACCAGCCGTGAACGGCCACCGGCGCCGTCAACGGCCACAACGCCAGGTACAGCGCCAGGAATCCCAGCGCGGCCAGCAGCGAGAGATAGTGCCCTTCATAAAGATCTCCATGCGGCGCCCAGCGGTACCCCGGAACCTGGACGAAGTACTTGATCCATTTCAGTGACACGCGCAGCTCCGCTGCTTCCAGCACATCGCCGAACCCGGTGCGGCGCTCGCCCCGGCTCAACAGCAGCCAGCTGCGCGGAAACAGCAGCGTCCGCGCAGCCGCCCGTCCAATCTGCCCTGCGGTCACGCTCGCGCCCGCGGCCGGCCGGTAAGTGAGGTAGTAGATCAGGTTCACGATGTACCAGAACAGCAGTGCGCACCCCGCGCCCCCGGCCAGCCCTTTTGCAATCTGGCCCCGGTCCACGCCTTCATTGCCCCCGTTCGCCAGCATGTACCAGAACACGATGGCGTTGTTCAGTTGCGCCGCGAAGGGAGCCAGCCATTGCAGGTGCAGGTTTTCGTTTTTCTCGTCCGCCAGCAGCCGGCTGAGCAGCGGCGGAGATGCATGGCCAAATCGCTCCTCTCCGTTGATGACGACGATGCGCGCCAGAATCAGCGCCACAAAGCTCGACGAAACCAGAAAAAACGCCGCGCACAGATATTGCACGCAGCGCGAGGGCGTCACGATTCCGCTCACCAGCGACCGCGCGCCGGTGGTGTTGGCCCACACCAGGAGCAGCGGGAAACACCACAGCAGGATGGCGAAGCGCAGGAAATAGAGATAGCGTGCCCAGTTGGCCAGGCGCCTGCGGAAGATGAACCCGAGGACGACCAGGACCAATGCAACCATCTTCATCCACATGATTCCACCTCTCGAACGGAAACGGCCTCAGGAACTCTCCAGCCGCTTTGCGATTGAACGGGGAAATGCCGGAGCGGGCCCGCGGGAACTGCCGGCGATGTGCGCCCCCGCAGAATGCGGGATTCTTTGCGCAGCAAAGGTACGAAGGAACGGATGAGTAAACCAAGCATAGCCCGAAACCCTGTCGAGTCAAGTAATCAAAATTGTTGGCAAAGGAGTCACTGGCCTCGCCCGGCCGCGCCGTGCGGTCTGTAGTATGGGGACGAGGGCGCGAGCAGCGTTTCACTCTGCCTCCGTTCCTTCCGGAATTCGCATGATCGCTCACCTGCGCGGCAAGCTCATCCACAAAGAACCCGGCCAGGCCATCGTCGAGGCCGCCGGCGTCGGCTATGACGTGGCCATCTCCGTCCCGACCTTCACCGCGCTGCCCTCGCTCGGCGCCGAGGTCTCCCTCCACATCCACACCCAGGTCGCAGAAGACCAGCTCGCTCTCTTCGGCTTTCTCGACCGCGAAGAGAAACGATTATTTGAGCGGCTCATCACCGTCAGCGGCGTCGGCCCCAAGCTGGCCATCAAGATCCTGAGCGGCCTTTCCAGCGAGCGCACCGTGCAGGCGATCCGTGGGCAGGATCACGCGCAACTGGTCCGCATTCCCGGCGTAGGCAAAAAACTCGCCGAGCGGCTCGTGGTCGAGCTCAAAGACAAGCTCGACGACTTCGCCGTCGCCCCCGCGCCCGCCGCCGTGCAAGGCCCCGCCGTCGACGACGTGCTCTCCGCGCTCGTCAATCTCGGCTACCAGCGCCAGGCGGCGGAAAAAGCCATCGGGCAGGCCGTCGCCAAAGACAAGGCGCTGGCTGCTGACTTCGACGGCCTCTTCCGCGCCGCGCTCAAGATCATCCGCTAGCGGCGAATAGGATTTGAATTGCATCTTGAAAATTGAGGATCGAGAAATGCCCATCGTTCGAAACTGCCCCTCCTGCGGAAGGCCGAATCGCATTCCCGCCAAGCATCTCGCCGACAGCGGCAAATGCGGCGCCTGCAAATCTCCACTGCCGCCCATCGATGAACCCATCGCCGTCGGCCCGGCGGAGTTCGATGAGATCGTGAACGAGAGCAAGGTCCCCGTGCTGGTGGATTTCTGGGCCGCGTGGTGCGGTCCCTGCCGCATGGCCGCGCCGCACGTGGAGCAGGTGGCCCGCGATCTCGCCGGCCGCGCCGTCGTGCTCAAGGTCGATACGGACCTGCATCACGATCTCGCCGCGCGCTTCAACGTGCAGGGCATTCCCAACTTTGCGGTCTTCGCCAGCGGCAAACTGCAGTTCCAGCAGGCCGGCCTGGTGAACGCAGAGACGATGAAGGGCTGGCTGGCGCGCGCCGCGTAGCTCCGCTGTCCCGCGGGCACTCCGGGGTTCGATTTAGGGAATCAGGAAGCACAAAATCGGACATGCTTACGTTCTGTCGACTTCATTTTCCAAAAGAGTTGTAATCGCTTGAAGGCTCGCCATCTGCACAGCGAATCTCGTTTCGACCGTACGCATCGCTCGAAACAACAATGACGTCGCGCGTTACACGAATTGGCGGATCTTCGATCGAGTAGGAGCCAAAATACTTGTTCCCAGCGCCGATGAATATGATTCGCTGCTGCCCGTGTCCGGGGCTGCCATCTGGACGTGTCTCGGACCAAACGAAGTAGAAAGTCCGATATTTGTTAGCTCCGCAATCGAAGACTCCAAGGCTGCGAAAACTCGCGTCTCGATCGAGTGCTCCGCTAAAGCCCTGGTCACGGAGAATCGTCTTCAGTTGGCGGATAGAGATCTTCGGGGGATCCGCTGCGAAACCAGTCTGAAGCAAAAAGGCCAGCAACAGGATGAACCGAAAGAATTGTTTCGTTTTCACAACGCCACTCCGGCACTCTCCTCAGCCCGATTAACGATACACTTTTCTTTGTCATGGCCTCAAAGAAAAACCCCGCGCCGTCCGCCGCTCTCCCTTACCTCCGTCCCGCGGCCCTCACCTTCCTGCGCAACCTGGCCAAGCACAATGACCGCGACTGGTTTCAGCCGCGCAAGGCAGAGTTTGAAGCCGAGCTGCGCGAGCCCATGCTCGCCATCGTGCGCAAGGTTACGGACGCCATGACCGGCTTCGCCCCCGCCTTCGTGCGGCCCGCGGAAAAGTCTCTGTTCAGGATTTATCGCGACACGCGCTTCTCTTCGGACAAGCGTCCCTACAAAACCCACGTGGCCGCCTGGTGGTCGCATCAAGGCTTGGCGAAGACCTCCGGCGCCGGCTATTACTTCCACGTGAGCGCGAAAGAGGTCGTCATCGCGGCCGGCTCTTACATGCCGGAGAAAGACCAGCTCGCGCAGATCCGCCACTGGCTCCTCGATCACCACAAAGAGTTTCGCAAACTGCTCCAGAATCCAAAGGTGCGGAGTACATTCGAGGAATTCGAAGGCAACGCGCTCACCCGCCCGCCCCAAGGATTTCCAACTGACCACCCGGCGCTCGATCTCATCCGCTGCCGCCAGTGGGGACTCGCCGCCACGCTGCCCGCGCCAGCCGCGCTCAAACCCGATTTCGCCGGCGTCATCATCCGGCATTTCAAAATCGCCGCGCCCATCGTCGACGCGCTCAACACGCCCATCGCCCAAGCGCAGGCGCCCCGGAGAAAGGTGCTTTTCGGCCTGCATTAGCTCGAATTTTTCGCTCACCGCTCGCCGCGCAAAACCCGCTCCGGACCGCAGTTTTACCGCATCGAAACCAGAAAAACCCCAAAAATACCCGTAAATTTAGCTAATTTGATGCAAAACCCGCAGAAAACCTGTGGAAATCAGGCTTTTTGCCTTGACTTTCCCTGCCCTCACGTCGCATTGTAACCATCGGCAGGGTTCTTCAAGAGCCGCATGAACACAGGTATTTCGCACTCAGGCAGTCCTTTGATCGCGCCCCCTCCCATGCGGTGAAAGCCCGTCATCCCGGCGGCCCCGAGGGCTCGCCCAGAAGGAGAACATCACATGGCAACTGGACTGACCAAGACCGCACTCACGCGGCACCTGGCAGAGAAGCTCGAACTCACCAACAAGCAATCGGCAGCCTTCCTTGATCTGCTTGCGGAGACCGCCATCAAGGAGACCAAGAAGAGCGGCGTCTTCGTCATCCCCGGCATCGGCCGCCTGGTGAAGGCCGAGCGCAAGGCGCGCATGGGCCGCAACCCGCAAACCGGCCAGCCCATCAAGATCAAGGCCAAAACCGTGGTCAAGTTCCGCGTCGCCAAGGCCGCCAAGGACATGATCGCCCCTCCGAAAAAGTAGCTTTCCGGACTGCGCACACACGCAAAGGGAGAAGCCGCCGTGTTTCTCCCTTTTTGCGCTTCAGGGCGCATCGCGCGCGCGGCGCCTTCTGAATTTTCTGCACTCCGCCGGCCGCTCCACTCATCCCATCAGGCATGGGAACTTTTTCCGCGCTTCATGCATCCTCGGCGGGCGAGCCCGCGCGCGCTTCGTCCGTCGTACTTCTGCTGCGCCTCGAGGGTTTCGCCGTCGCCATTCTTACCGCCGCGCTCTACGCGCACACCGGCGCCCGCTGGTGGCTCTTTGCTGCGCTGTGGATCGTACCCGATCTTTCTCTCCTCGCCTATCTTGCTTCGCCCTGCCGCGGCGCGCGCACGTACAACGCGTTTCACACCTATCTGCTTCCCGGCATTCTTGCGCTGGTTGCGCTGCTCGCGCACACGCAAGGCCCGCTGGTGCCCGTCGCGCTCATCTGGGCCAATCACATCGCCATCGATCGCACCCTCGGCTACGGCCTCAAATATGCCGAAGGCTTCGGCTTCACGCATCTCGGCCGCATCCGCAGTTGATCTGCCCGCTCACGCCGGATTTGGGCTCGGCCTGGCGCGCGGCACAAGCGCCCGCACCACCAGCGACACGCCAAAAACTACCAGGACCGCCTTGAGCATCAGCTCGTAGTCGTACCGCCACGCGAGCACCGCGTAGATGAGGAACACGCCGATCGGATTCACCTCCGTCAGCAGCGCCACTCCCCAGTGCGCCTTGTGTCCGGCCGGCGGCAGGCTCCCGCGCAGGCGCGGCATCAGCCGCGGCACGGCCTTGAGATAAGCGCGGTACGGCTCGCCCAGCGTTGCGGAGAGGAACGCCTCTTCGGCCAGGATCAATCGCAACAGAAACACCGTCAGCAGCGCCATGGCCACCAGCGCCCCGGTGGGCGGCATCAGGAAAGCCATGGACGCCATCATGCACCACCCACCCAGATACAGCGGATTGCGCACAAACCGGTAGGGCCCGTCGGCCATCACCGCGCCGCTCTGCATGGCGCCGTGGTGCACCGTGTCATAACCCAGGTACGCCGCGCCCCACACGCGCAGCCCCGCGCCCAGCGCCGCCAGCGCCATGGCCACGCCGATCACAGCCGGCGAAGCATAGGTAAACCGCAGCAGCCCGGCGCGGCTCACCTCGAGCGCCAGCCACTCGAGCAGCGGAATTCTTCGTCCCAGATCGAGCGCGGCAAAGGTAGGAAGTTGGAGCCACGGCGCCCAGAAACCCAGCACCACCAGTGCCACCATAATCGGCATGCGCAGACGAAACTCGATGGTGCTTGCCCGCATCGGAAGCTCCCGCTCGTCCGCAGCATACCATCCGGCTCGCGTGCAATGCGCATCGCCTCGGGCGCCGGTTCGCGCCCTCGCCAACCGCATCCGCCGGGTGCCGGGTGCCCCCGAGCCTGCCCTGAGCGAAGTCGAAGGGTCCCTCGCTCTTGGGGGCCGGGGAGGGCGCAATCTACGGCATTTTCTGTGTTACTGTGTCCTTTTCATTTCCTCGTAAGGTCGCCGCTCCCTGTTGGTCGCGTCGACTCTGCCTTCCGTCTTCGGGATACAGCTACTCAGAAAATGCGTTCGCCCGCCTCTCGACCGTTTCGCGGGAACCACCAATAAAACATGGGCATAAAATAGCCTGCAATCAGCATGACCGCGTGCAGCCTCACATCCTCTTCCTTCAGGGCCAGGTACTCGTTCTCCGTGAGCACCTTAAGTGTTCGCCCATGGTCGTTGAGCAGGTATTGGCCGTCTTTGATCATCGGGACACCCTCACCCTGCTGTACGAAAAACCACACAAAGTGCGCCACGACAATCAACGAGATGAATACAATCCATGGTCCAGCCCAGCTCGGCATTCCTCGCGTGAACTTGTTCCAGAAGCCTTTTCTTGCCAGCAGCGACGGCTCAAGGGCAAACATGGGCATAGTGATCAAAACCAATCCAATGCCGATCAGGATCAGCAACCGGTTCATATCTTCAATTTTTGGTAAGTAGAAGCTCTTGGCGTAGACGAAGGCGCTCGCAAAAATTCCGCATGCCGAAAGCAATGCAAGAAATCTGCGGCCGGCTATATGCACGCCTTCTTACCTCCACGACGTCGGTCGACTCATCATAAACGTGGAAAGAGCCGGGGACCGGGGAAGGCATGACCTTAAACGAACCACCATTCCGGGAGCGGTCTAAGCGCGCCTTACTTCGCCGGATCCACCAGCGCCCCGTACACCACCGCATGGCTGCGGTAGAGCAGGCTGTGATTGTCCGGGCTCGTGCGCCGCTGGATCATGGCCACGAAGACAATATCATTCGTGGGATCGACCCAAAACCACGTGCCTGCCGCGCCATCCCAGAAAAACGTGCCCTTGCCGTCGGGCAGGTTCGCCTCCGCCGGATCGAAGACCACCGCGCAATCGTAGCCGTAGCCGAAGCCGGGGCGCATCACGTGCATCCCGATGCCCCACTCGCCGGTGAGCAGCGCCGCGGGGAGATGATTTGAGGTCATCAGCCTCACCGTCGCCGGCGAAAGAATGCGCACCCCGCCCAGCTCGCCGCCGTTGGCCAGCATCTGCGCCAAGCGGTAGTAATCTTCCGCGGTCGAAACCAGACCGCCGCCGCCCGAGGGCGCCGTCGGCTGCTCCGTGTAATCCGTGGGCGCGCCTTTCGCGGTCTCTTCTTCCACCAGCTTGCCCGTCTTCGCGTCGTAGTGGTAGCCCGGCGAGAAGCGCTTGCGCTTGTCCGCAGGAACGGAAAAGCCCGCGTCCCGCATGCCCAGCGGCGCAAAGATGTGCTCGCGCGCGAAATCCGGCAGCGTTTGCCTCGAGAGCTTCTCCACGATATAGCCCTGAATGTCCATCGAAAAGCTGTAGACCCACGCCTTGCCCGGCTGATAGACGAGCGGAATCTGCGCCAGCCGGTCGATCATCTCCTGCAGGGTCTTTCCGTCGCGCACGTGCAGCTCGCCGTACATCTTGTCCGCCGGCGTGGTCCCGTTGCCGTAGGTGAACCCCGCCGTGTGCGTCATCAGCTCGCTCATCCGCGGCGCGTGCTCGGGATCGGTCACCTGCATCTTGCCCGTCGCGTCCACGCCGTTGAAAACCTTCAGGTGCGCAAACTCGGGAATGTACTTTGCAACCGGATCCATCGGCAGCCACTTGCCCTGCTCATAAAGAATCATCATGGCCACGCCGGTCACCGGCTTGGTCATCGAGTAGTCGCGGAAGATGGTATCCCGGGTCATCGCCGCGCCCGTGATCAAATCGCGCCGCCCGTAGACGCGATACTCCACGATCTTCCCGTGCCGCGCCAGGATGGTCACGGCGCCGGCCAGCTGCTTCTGGTCGATCTCGCCCTGGATCAGCGCATGCAACCGCTCGAGGCGCGAGGAAGAAAAGCCCACGCTCTCCGGCTTCACCGGAGTCATATTGAGAGCCGGCCCCTGCACCGGCGCCTTCATTTCCTGCGCTCCCGCAGCGCCCGCGCACAGCAACACCACAATCCCCGCAAGCAGCCGCAGCCTGGCTGGTCTCCTCCGATCCATGCCCGTAGCTCCTTCGTCCGTGTGCTCGCCTCTCTTTGCGCCGCACCTTTATAGCAGGCGCGTCGCGCCGCCGCCAAACCCGCGTGTTCCCTACAATGGTTCTGGCCCCATGAGCGTGCCCAGTCCCATTCCGCCGGCGAAGGCTGAGCCTCCAACCGACACCATCGCCGCCGTCTCCACGCCTCCGGGCCGCGGCGGCATCGGCATCGTGCGCCTGAGCGGTCCGCAGGCCGCCGCCATCGCCGCGCAACTGGTTCACCTGCGCCAGCCTCTCGAACACGCCCACGCCCGCCTGGCCCATGTGCTCGATTCAGCCGCGGATGCGGAGCGCGATGCCTTAAGGGCGGATATCGCCGCTCGCGATGAGCCACAAAGCTCAAGCACACGTATCGACGAAGCTCTCGTCACCTTCTTCGGCGCCCCGCACTCTTATACATCCGAAGATCTGGTTGAAATCGCCGCGCACGGCTCGCCCGTCGTCCTCGATTTGCTTCTGCGCCGCGCCCTGGCCCTGGGCGCGCGCCTCGCCGAGCCGGGCGAGTTCACCCAGCGCGCCTTTCTCTCCGGCCGCCTCGACCTCACCCAGGCTGAAGCCGTCCGCGACCTCATCGACGCGCAGACCCTCACCCAGGCCCGCCAGGCTGCCGGCCAGATGGGCGGCGCGCTCAGCCGGCGCGTGGCTCCGCTCAAGCAATCCCTCATCGAGCTCATCGCCCTGCTCGAAGCCGGCATCGACTTTGCCGAAGACGACATCGACGTCACGCCGCAAGCCGAGATCGCCCGCCGCATCGATGCTCTCCTCCCTGCGCTGGCCGCGCTCGAGAGTTCCTTCGCCCGCGGCCGCCTGGTCCATGACGGTCTCACTCTCGCCATCGTCGGCCGGCCCAACGCCGGCAAGAGCTCGCTTTTCAATCGCCTCGTCGAGCGCGACCGCGCCATCGTCACCGCCACGCCCGGCACTACGCGCGATCTCGTCACCGAGCGCATTGCCCTCGACGGCATCCCCCTCGAGCTGGTCGACACCGCCGGCCTGCGCGAAGCACGCGACGAAGCCGAGCAGCTTGGCATCGCACGCACGCGCGAAGCCCTCGCTGACGCCGCGCTGGTGCTCATCGTCCTCGACGCCACGCAGCCCCTCAATGAGGAGGAGCGCCGTCTCTTCGCCGCTGTTGAGGGCCGCCCCGCTCTCGTTGCCATCAACAAATGCGATCTGAAGGGTACGGGCTTGAGCCCGTACGTGATCTCCGGCAACAGCGAACGGGCTTTAGCCCTTGAGGAAGAACATCGGAGCCTGGAGATTCCTGCAATTTCAACCTCCGCCCTCACCGGCGAAGGCATTCCCGCCCTGCGCCAGCGCATCCTCTCGCTCGCCACCGGCGGCGCTGCGGCCGAGCCCGGCATGCTCACCAACCTGCGCCAGCATCAGGCCGTCTCCACCACGCTCGCCGCGCTCCAGGATGCAGCCCATGCCAACGCCACCGCCATCCCGCACGAAATGATCCTGCTCGATCTCTACCGCGCTTTGTGGGCTCTCGACTCCCTCACCGGCCAGACGACCCCCGACGATATTTTGGCGCTCATATTCGCCGAATTCTGTATCGGCAAGTAAGCCGCAGGACAGATCGAGCGGCCCGTATCGGTCTGCAAGGCTCCACTACTGAGGCTGCTGCTGCGCCTGCATGGCCTTGGCGAGGCCTTCTCGGGCCGCGGCGTTGTTCGGGTCGCAGGCCAGGACTTCGCGGAAGATGCGCACCGCGTCCGCGTAATCGCCGCGGCCGCGCGCCTGCTCGGCGAGCCCTTCATAGCGCGATGCATCCGCGCCCAGGGTGCAATCGGCGCTGGGCGCCGCAGGTGTCTTGGCCTCCTGCGCGGCCGGGTTCGCCACTGGTTTGGCCGCGGGCGGCTTCGCCTGAGGCGCGTGCGTCTTCACCGCGGGCGGCGAGACGGGACCGGCCGCCGCTGGAGTCGCCGGCTCTGCCACCGGCGCCGCCTGCACCGCGGGCGCGCTCACCTGCGCCGGGGCCGGGATCTGCGCCGGATTCTGCGCCGGCCTTCGCGCCAGGTAAATCCCGATCGCCGCCAGCGCAACTGCGGCCGCCACTCCGGCCCCGCCAAAAACCGCCCAGCGCGGCAATCCGCGCCTCGCCTCCGCCGGCTCTTCAGTCTTCGCGGGAGCTGCCGGAGCTTCGAACGCCTTCGTCCCGCCTGCCGCCGTGCTGGCCGCCGGACTGGCCGCGCCGCTCTTTTCCTTGGCCGGCGGCGCCATGGGCAGCGCCGCCAGTGTCAGTTGCGGCTCGCTCTGCAGAAGTTCCAGCTTCTCTTCCGCCGTCCACAGGTACTCGTACACCCCGAAGCGCGCCGGAAACGAGCGCAGCGGCAGTCCCTTGATCGCCGTCACCTGCTGGCAAAGGTCATGCGTGAGCAGGATCTGCGCCGGCTTGGAGAGCTTGAGCAGCGTCACCAAATCATGCGGAGGGTCATCGTGCGGGGGCTCCTGCCCTGGAGCCGCCGGCTCCTTCGCATCCGCGCCGCCCGCGCCTTCGCCGCCGCTCGCATCGATTGCGATCGAGACTGCAACCGGCCCGCTTCCACGACGCGCGCGGAATCCCTCCAATCCCAACTGCACCACCCGCGAAACCACCAGCGCGTCTGCAGGCCGCCGCAGCCGCGAGACATAAAGGTACTCGCGCGAGGAAACAAACACCCCTCGCTTCGAGGCCACAGCATCCTCGATCAGCGCCAGCACACCGGGATCATGGGCCGGCCCATTCTCGCCCGTCTCCGCGCTGCGGCCGTTCGTGCCCCAGAAGCGGAAGACCATCTCGATTTTTCCCTGCGGGGATCCGTCCGAAACCCCCTCGGGCGGGAGCCCGGAGAGCGTGCTGGAGGGCGGTTGATTCATGGGTCCTTTTGTCGATCTTGGACCGAACTCTTGGACCGAACCTAGATCGATGAATCTACTGATTCTTATTGCGTATCATGAGGGGAACTTGATACAGTGGAGCGAATTATAGCACAAGCTCACCGGGCACTTTCCCGCCGCGGGAGGGCCCAGACGAAGGTCTTTCAGTGGATAGAATCATGCCGCCTTTTCTCTTACCGTTCGCCGGACGGCTGAGACGGTTTTTTTTGCCTGCTTTTCTTCTTACGTTGCCCCTCCTTTCTGTTCCCTTGCACGCCAAGAATGCCGGTCTCACCGCCATCGAAGTCTACCCCGGTCCCACGGGCGAGAACTATCAGCAGATCGCCGACTTCGTCCTCGGCGGCAAAAACGAGCTCCTGCTTTGCGGGGACACGACCACCGGTATCGACAAGAACGTCTATCACCGCCTGGGCAAGGTTGTTCTCGCGACGGGCATGACCCTCGAGCGCAGCGCGGACGGCGTGCTCCTGCTCACGCAAGCCGACGCCCAGCCCGCCTGCGTCATCCCCGCGAACATTAAATTCGACAAAGGCGGTTCGTTTTCTGCCTCCGATCTCGCGGACAAGATCGACATCACCGGAGCGGTGGTCTCCGGCTCCGATCCTTCGACCACGCAGATTGCGCCCCTCAAGCCGGGTGTGATGATCGTCTTGGTCGCCGCTCCGGACAAAGAGCTCGCCGAGTATCTGCGCGCCGGCCGCGCCGCAACCATTCCCGGCTGGCAGGTTTACTTTGCCGCTTTTCCCGCTGGAGCCCACCTCACGCAGGCGAGCAAGTCCATGGCCGCGTTGTACATGCAGGCGGCAAACGGCGCTTTCTCCGCTTACCGGACCGCAAATTCCGCGAGCGCCCCTGACTACGCCCAGCTTGCCGCCGCGCGCCAGGCTGACGACAAGGCGGCCGCCCTCGTTGCCGACGACCCGTCCATCGCGGACCTCGGCCAGAAGATTCACGCTGAGGTCATTGCCCTGAGCGCCGCGGCGCAGAGCAAGCTCGCCGCGTATCAGCAGGCCCTTAAGCAGCAGACCGCCGGATACGCGAACCTGGTGGCCGCGGAAAAGCTCGCCGACGGCGTTTTTCTGGTCGAGCCGGCCACGCCCGAGGCCTTGGCCGCCGAATCCCAGACCAGGCAGGCTCGCGCCTCACTCGAATCCATCCTCAAGGACACGGAGTCGTCAATTACCGCGCATCGCCCCGACGACGCTTCCGCCAAGATCGCTCCTGTCCGCGTCTTCGCACCCGAGTATCCGCGCATTGCCACGGACCTCCAATCCGTCTCCGGCCTCTTTGTCGCCCACGCCAAGGTTCTCGAGGAGCAGCCCGACTGGCCCGGCGCGGTGAAGGAACTCGAGAAAGCCGAAGCCACGGTCGCCAGTCCCGATACTGAAGCCCTGCTCAAAGACGCCCGCGAACAGGCCCTCATCGCCGCCAACAAGGCCGCGGCCGATGAAGCCATGCAGAAGAGTCAGACCGCCGAGACCAACAGCGACATCATCACCGCCTACGAAGTCCTCGACGATCTGCCTCCCGATCAGCACGCGCTGGTCACCGACCGCCTCGCGGCGCTCAAAGACCGCTACGTTCCCGCAGCCGAGCAGGCCGCCGCCGGCCTCGAAAAGGCCCACGAGCCCATCAACGGCATCGGCGACGAATCCGGCATCCGCCTCGCCTACGCCTATCTCCAGCGC
>JASHUF010000169.1 GCA_030040175.1 Acidobacteriaceae bacterium | reverse complement strand
TCCGCCGATGGCTTGGTGCTTCTCAAAGACGTCGGCCGCTCGGAGGTGGGCGCGGAGGATTACAGCACCTCGCTCAAGTATTCCGGGCAGGAAGCCATGGGCGTCGGGGTGCAGCAACTCTCCAATGCCAATGCCCTCGATGTCGACCGCCGCGCCAAGGCGGCGCTGCGGGAACTCTCGAAGAGCTTTCCGCCGGGGCTCCAATACGCCATCGCCTTCGACTCCACCACCGCGGTCAGCGACTCCATCCGCGAGGTGCTGCGCACCCTGGCCGAAGCCATCGTCATCGTCATCGCCGTCATCTTTCTCTTCCTGCTTGACTGGCGCGCCACCATCATTCCCTCGGTCACCATCCCCGTCTCGCTCGTCGGCACCTTCGCCTTCATTAAAATCTTCGGCTTTTCGGTAAACACCCTCACGCTCTTCGGCATCACCCTGGCCACCGGCCTGGTGGTCGACGACGCCATCGTCGTGATCGAAAACGTGCAGCGCCACATCGCCGGGGAGCACTCCGATCCGCATGACGCCACCTCGCACGCCATGGCCGAGGTCACCAGCGCAGTCCTCGCCACCTCGCTGGTGCTCATCGCCGTTTTTGTGCCGGTCTCATTCTTTCCCGGCACCACCGGCATTCTCTACCGGCAGTTCTCGCTCACCATTGCCTTCTCCATCGCCATCTCCGCCTTCAACGCGCTTACGCTTTCGCCGGCGCTCTCGGCGCTGTTTCTGCGCGGCGAGGAATACCGCCCGCGCCAGCTGGACTTCCTGCACATCGGTCTGGTTTCCCGCGCCTTTGCCGCCTTCATTCACGGCGCTGACGCCGCCATCGGCTGGCTGGCGGGCGCGTACGCGCGCGCCATCCACGCCGCTCTGCGCCTGCGTTACCTGCTCCTGCTGGTCTTCTTCGCCGGCCTTGCAGGAACGGTATGGATCTACCGGCACGTCCCCACCGGATTTATCCCCCAGGAAGACCAGGGCTTCCTCATGGTCCTGATCCAGGCGCCGCCCGGCTCCTCGCTCGCTTACACCAACGGTCTTGCCGACCGCGCCACCGCCATCATCGGCCAGGACCCCGACGTCGCCGGCGCCTTTTCGGTGATGGGCTTTGGCCTCAGCGGCGGCGGTTCTTCCAACTCGGGACTGATCTTCCTTGCCACCAAGCCTGCCGACCAGCGCCTGGCCAAGGGCCACTCGGCCGCAGACATTGTCGCGCGGCTCTCGCGGCCTCTCGGCCAATTGATGTTCATGCCCAATGGCGGATTGGCGGCCATCTTCCAGCCGCCCGCGGTTTTTGGCGTTGGCACCTTCGGCGGTTTTGAGTTCATGCTTCTTGACCAGGGCGGGAACACGCTCTCCGACCTCGACCGCGTGGCCCACCAGATCGTCGGCGCCAGCGCCGCGGACAAGCAGCTTACCGGCCTGGTGACCACGTTCTCCGCCAACGATCCCCAGGAAATGGTGACCATCGACCGCGACAAGGCCAAGGCCATGGGCATTCCCATCTCGCAGATCTCTTCCACACTCAACGTGCTGATGGGTTCCGAGTACGTCAACGATTTCGACTACAACAACCGCACCTATCGCGTCTTTGTGCAGGCTGACCAGCCGTTCCGCATGAACGCCGGCGACCTGCACAGCTACTACGTGCGCTCCGACTCGGGCCAGATGGTGCCACTTGATAATCTCGTCACCGTTGCCGAGAGCTCAGGCCCGCCCGTAATCACCCATTACAACCTCTTCCGCGCCGTGGAAATCGATGGCAGCGCCGCGCCCGGTTACAGTTCCGGCCAGGGATTGGCGGCCATGGAGAAGCTGGCCGCGGCACACATGATGCCGGGCATGAGCTTCCAATGGACAGGCCTCACCCTCGATGAGATCGAGTCCGGAGGCAAAGCGCTCATCATCTTCGGCCTCGGCATTCTCGTTGTCTATCTCACGCTCTCGGCGCAGTACGAGAGCTTTGCGCTGCCCTTCATCATCCTGCTCGCCGTGCCCATGGCCGTGCTCGGCGCGCTCGGCCTGGTTTCGCTGCGCGGGCTCGCCAACGATGTCTACTGCCAGATCGGCCTGGTCATGCTCATCGGCCTCTCGGCCAAGAACTCGATTTTGATCGTCGAATTCGCCGAGCAGTTGCGCCGCAAAGGCCGCTCCATTGCCGAAGCAGCCATTGAGGCCGGCGAGCTCCGCCTGCGCCCCATTCTCATGACCTCGTTCGCCTTCATTCTGGGCGTTCTGCCGCTGGTCTTCGCCAGCGGCGCCGGTGCGATCGGCCGCCGCTCGGTAGGCACCACGATTGTCGGCGGCATGTTGCTCTCCACCGTGCTCAACCTGATCTTCATCCCCGTACTCTATGTGATCCTCAGCCGGCTGCTTAAGCGCGGCGATCTTGGCGCGATTGCTCCGGCCGGAGCGCATGAGTCTGCGCACCGTTGATCCGGCGCTCGCGTTGAGCGGGTCCGGCGCTACTGTTTGTCCCGGTGCGCGATCACGAAATCCTTGATGCGGTCGTAGACCTGGCTGGTCACCACGCCCTTGTCCAGTAAGTCCTGTTTGGTCCGGTACGGTCGGAAGCGCACGATCCGCGCCGCCCACGACTGGGTCATGCCGGGGACCTGCATCAGCTCCCTCATGGTGGCGTGGTTGATGTCGACAGGCGCGGCCGGCTGCTGCTGCGTGGAGCGAGGCGCGGCCGCCTGTGCGTCCCGGGTCGCGTTTTGCGGAACCCCAGCCACAAGCGAACGAGCCATCAAGGCCGCAAGCAGCGCCATGCTCCATCTCCCTTGCACGAATTTCCAGCCCGGGAGGGTGAGCGGCGCCCGCATCCGGCGCTCGCAGTGGAGCGAAATCGGGCTCTTCGACAAGTCGGGGACGGTCATCGGCTGCATCCTCCGGCGCAACAGAGAGCATTTTCCGGCTGGCAGCATCTTAGACCAGTTCCGGCCGCTTCGAAACCGCGGCCGCACAAAACATTTGACACCCAGGAGGGTGGTACCGTAACGTCAAGAGTGATGCACAGCTTCCGCCATCACGGCCACCATCCCCATCATGGAACCTCCATGCCGGCGGACTGCCATGGCCTGAGCTGACAAGGCCAGAGAGATCGAAGGAAACACCCCAGCCCGCCGGCGATTGAAGCCCGCGGGTTTTTTAGTGCCCAAAATCTCAACAGAGGAGGAGAGCAGTGGAACGAATTGACTTTGACAAAATGGACGGACTCGTCCCCGGCATTGTGCAGGACGCGCGCACCGGCGAAGTGCTGATGCTGGGCTTTTTGAATGCCGCCAGCTACACCAGGACGCGCGCAAGTGGATACGTCACCTTCTGGAGCCGCACTCGGCAGAAGCTGTGGATGAAGGGCGAAACCAGCGGCAACCGCCTGCGCGTCGTCTCCATTGCCACCGACTGCGACAACGATGCGCTGCTCTTTCGCGTCGAGGTCGAGGGCGACGGCCTGGTTTGCCATGAAGGCACCGTGAGCTGTTTCACGCGTCCAATTGCGCTTAACGCGCAGCTTGGGACGCAGAGCGCGGAGGTGCACAATGGCTGAAAAACTTCGCCTCGGCATTCCCAAGGGCAGCCTGCAGGATGCCACCATTGCGCTCTTCAAGCGCGCCGGATGGAACATTTACGCCGACGGCCGCTCCTACTTTCCCTCGATCGACGACCCGGAAATCGAGTGCATGCTCATCCGCGCGCAGGAGATGGCCCGCTATGTCGATCACGGCGTCCTCGACGCCGGCCTCACCGGCATCGATTGGGTGGTCGAAAGCGGCCTCGAATTGACAAGCATCACCACGCTTACTTATGCCAAGCAGAGCCGCCGCAAGGTGCGCTGGGTGCTCGCTGTCCCCGAGTCGAGCGGATTTGAAAAGGCAGAGGATCTCGAAGGCAGGATCATCGCCACCGAGCTGGTCGAGGTCTCCAGACGCTACTTCGCTCAAAAAGGCGTGAACGTCAAGGTCGAATTCAGTTGGGGCGCCACGGAAGTCAAGCCGCCGATGCTCGCCGACGCAATTGTTGAAGTCACGGAGACCGGCAGTTCGCTCAAGGCCAATCACCTCAAGATTATTGACACGGTGATGGAGAGCGAAACCCACCTCATCGCAGGCAAGGCCGCGCTCGCCGACCCGTGGAAGCGCGCCAAGCTCGATCAGATCGCCACCATGCTCCGCGGCGCCATCGATGCGCAATCGCAGGTTGGCCTCATGCTCAACGTAAAGCGCTCCCATCTTGCCTCGGTGCTGGCGGTGCTGCCGGCGCTCAACTCGCCCACCGTCTCCGAACTGAGCGACTCCGAGTGGGTTGCGGTGAACACCATCGTGGATGAAAGCACGGCGCGCGATGTGATCCCGCGCCTGAAAGCGGCCGGAGGCGCAGGCATCGTCGAATATCCGCTCAACAAGGTGGTGCTTTAGGCGAGGAGAATGGATGCGACTGATTCGGACAACTGGGCGCGGTTCGCGTCTCGCGCAGGAGACAATCGCTGCTCTCGAGCAGCGCGGGAATGCAGCCCTCGACCGCGTCGCCCCGGCGGTTCGCCGCATCGTCTCGGCCGTCCGCAAACAGGGTGATCGCGCGTTGTTTCGCTACGCCGCGCAGTTCGACTCGCTCGCCGGCCCCGAGGCCTTGCGCGTCACACAGGAAGAGATGGCGGCCGCGTGGGACGCCCTCGACCCTGCGTTGCGCAACGCCATTTCTACCGCCTCCGAGCAGATTCGCGGCTTCGCCGAGCACCAGCTTCCGCGTTCGTGGACATATTCTCCGCTTGCCGGCCTTACCACCGGCCAGCTTGTGCGCCCGCTCAGCGCCGTCGGCTGTTACGTTCCCAGCGGCCGTCATCCCCTGCCGTCCACTTTGCTCATGACCGCCATCCCCGCGCAGGTTGCGGGCGTTGCGCGCATTGTCGTGGTCTCGCCGAATCCTGCGCCGGCAACTCTGGCCGCGGCGCACCTGCTCGGCATTGCCGAGTTTTATCGCGTGGGCGGCGCGCACGCCATCGCGGCTCTCGCCTACGGCACGCAATCCATTCCGCGCGTCGATAAAATCGCCGGTCCCGGCAATCTTTTCGTCACCGCAGCCAAGCGTCTCGTCGCCTTCGATTGCGCAATTGACATGCTCGCCGGCCCAACCGAGATTGTCGTCACCAGCGAGCGTGGCAAGGCCGCCGCGATCGCCGCAGACTTCGTCGCCCAGGCCGAGCACGATCCCGAAGCCCTCGCCGTCTTCATCACCACGCGCGCTGACCTTGCCCGGCAGGTCATCGCCGAAGTCCGCGAGCGCAGCCGCAAGAATCCCACGGCGCGTGCAGCGCTCGCGCGCAAGGGGGTCGCCCTCGTGGCGGCGAATCTCGAAGAGGCGCGCGCCCTCACCAATCGCCTCGCGCCCGAGCATCTCACTGTGGATTCGCAGGACGACCTAGCCTGGATCGAAAACGCCGGCTCTGTTTTCGTCGGCCGCTGGTCGGCGCAGCCCCTGGGCGATTACATCTCCGGCCCCAACCACACCCTGCCTACAGGCGGCATGGCGCGCGTGCGCGGCGGTTTGAGCGTGCATGACTTCCTCAAGCTGGTCACCGTGCAGGAATACACGCTCCCTGCCGTGCGCGCGCTTGGTCTCAAAGCGGCACTGCTGGCCGAAGCCGAAGGCCTCACCGCCCACGCCGAAGCCGTACGCACGCGCTTGCGCGCCCAATCTTCCATGAGGAGGTCCCGTGCCTAATTCATCTTCCGGAGTGAAGGGTGCGGGCTTCAGCCCGTACGCCGACAGTCCTCAAAAAGAACAATGGGCTTTAGCCCCTGAGGCGGCAAACGCGAGCGCCGCAGAAATACCCGCGCCCCGCGCCCGCGTCCAGGCGATGAAGGAGTATCATCCGCCGCTGGGCAGCCGCGACTCCCTGCGGCTCGACTTCAACGAGAACACGGTTGCCTGCTCACCCAAAGTGCGCGAAGTCCTCGCCGCCATCTCCGCCGGCTCACTCACGCGTTATCCCGAGCGCGAGCCCGTCGAAGCCCTCGTGGCCGCGCATCTTGGCCTCAAGCCGGAACAGGTCGTGCTCACCAACGGCGTCGATGAAGCCATCCACGTGCTTTTTGAAACCTTCCTCGACTCCGGCGACGAACTGCTTTTGCCCGTGCCCACGTACACCATGTACGAAGTTTACGCATCGGCAACTGACGCGCGCGTGATCGCGATCCAGGCCGGCGACGATCTCACATTTCCCCACGAGCGCCTGCTCACCGCCATTTCGCCGCGCACGAAGATCATTGCCATTGCCAACCCCAACAGCCCCTCGGGTTCTGTGGCCACGCGCGCGCAGTTGCTCGAAATTCTGCGCCGCGCTCCACATGCGGTGGTCTTTGTCGACGAGGCCTACTTCCACTTCCACGGCGAAACCCTCCTCGACCTCATCGGTGTCGTACCTAATCTCATCGTCGCGCGGACATTTTCGAAAGCCTATGGCCTCGCCGGCCTGCGCCTCGGCGTTCTCGCCGGCGCCGCCGCTCTCATGCCCTGGATTCGCCGCGTGCTTTCTCCCTACAGCGTGAACTCGCTCGCCCTCGCCTGCCTGCCCGCAGCGCTCGAGGACCAGGCCTACGTCAATTGGTATGGGAGCGAAGTGCTTGCCGCCCGCGCCGAATTCGAAGCGGCCGTCGATGCAGCTCACATCCGCCGCTGGTCCAGCCGCGCGAATTTTGTGCTGGTTGAAATCGGCCCGCGCCACGCCGAGTTCGTGCGCCTCATGCGCGAAGCCGGTGTTCTCGTGCGCGACCGCTCCTCCGATCCCGGCTGCGACGGCCGCGTGCGCATCACCATCGGCACGCGCGAGCAGATGCGCGAGGCTGTCACCGCATTGAACCGCGCCCTGGCCGCGCTGCGGAAAGGAAACCTGGCACAATGACGACGAACCGCAAAGCACAAAAATCGGGTGCCCCGGGTCTCGCTGCTGAGACCCGGGAAGGCACCAACGCCAGACATCGCACCGCTTCCGTCGCGCGCCACACTGCGGAGACGCGCATTGATCTCGAACTCACCATCGAGGGCCACGGCCGATACAAAATCTCCACCGGCATCCGCTTCTTCGATCACATGCTCGAGCTCTTCACCCGCCACGGCGCCTTCGATCTCGAACTTGCCTGCAAAGGCGACCTCGATGTGGACCAGCACCACACCGTCGAGGATGTCGGCATCGCGCTGGGCGAGGCCTTCGACCGCGCCCTCGGCGCGAAGCGCGGCATCCTCCGCGCCGGTTACTTCCTTATGCCCATGGATGAAACCCTCGCCATCGCCGCCGTCGATCTGAGCGGCCGCGCCGCGTTCGCCGTCGATACCAAGGTCCGCGTCCGTTTTGTCGGCGATCTGCAATCGGAGCTCGTCACCGACTTCTTCGAAG
>JASHUF010000019.1 GCA_030040175.1 Acidobacteriaceae bacterium | reverse complement strand
CGGGGCCTTCCCCGCCGTACAGGAACAAACACGGCCGGTGCGGGCAAGTTGCTCGGAATCCGGCTGGGCAGCGATTATTCCCTGCCCTTCCACCACCGCCGCGGCGCAATGGCGTAATTCAACTGCACGCAGACGATGGCCCCGATGCTGACCCAGGTGCTGAAGAGGCAGAGCAGGGCGCCGGCGAGGTAAAGCGCCTGCGCGATAAGGATGCGGCGGCAGATGCTCGCGACAATCTCAGGCGGAATGTCGGGCTTGACCAGGCCGGCGCGCGTCGCGTGCGCCCAGCCCCAATAAAGCATGGCGCCAAGGACGAAGATGTTGAGCCAGTAAATGCCGATGGCCGCGCGGTAAGTGATGAATGCAGCCAGAAGGCGCGTGGAAAGCGGCATGACGGTGACCGCGAAGAGAAAGCCCAGGTGAATCCAGGTGAGGTCGCGCGTGCCTTCGCCGATGTGGTTGAGCTGGGTCTGCTGGCCGGCCCAGAAGATGCCCAGGGTGAGGAAGCTCATGCCGTAGGCGAGCCACTGCGGGCCGAGAGCTCCCAGGGCCAGGAGCAGCTCGCGCTCGGAGTGGACCTGCGCCGCCGAGGGGAGACGCAGATCGAGCACGAGGAGCGTCATGGCGACGGCGAAGATACCGTCACTGAGTGCGGCCAGGCGATCGACGTTGCGGCCCTGGATGCGGTTGTAAAGCGTGGGCATGGGTGAACCGTTACGTCAACATCATACGCAGGGAGAAGCAACAGCAGGTCCTTCGGCTGCGGTCGTCCGCCTCGGCCGACGACCTTCGCTCAGGATGACAAATTTGGCGTTTGTGCTGCTGCACCTCAAGAAGAGGCCTTCGTCGTCAGCTTCACCGAGCGCAGCGCCACCAGTCCGAGGAGGGCGACCACGAGACCGAGCGCGATCCACAAAAGAGCCGGGTGTTTCTCCGTGAAGGGACGTTCGTCCGGGCGTGGCTGATAGGCGGGGTTGGCCTGCTCGGCTCCGTAGGAAGCCTCGACGGCGCCCAGGCGGGGGACGAAGAGGGAAGCGTAATCGTAACGCGGAGGCGCGAGCGCGGGGTCGCCGTAATCGAGCGTATAGACGGCGCCGGCCGCGGCGTCGAAGCAGAGAGTGCGCTTGCGCATCTCGAGACGGACCGAAGCGAGCTGGATGGGCGCGTCGTCTCCGTTCTCCACCGTGACGGTCCATTGCGTTGGGCCTTCGAAGCCGGCGTAGGGAGAGTCAATCGTGAGCCGTTCCTCGTCGATGCGCAGGCCGTTTTGCACGCGATGCAGGCGCAGCAGGTTGCCGTAAGACGTAACCGGCTGCAGGGATGGGGTCACGTCGGGTTCAACGGCGGCGTTCGCGGGCGGCGGGGCGATGGGCGCAACCTGCACCTCGACGTCGCGGCTGAAGGCGGGCGGCTGCGCGCCGGGAACAAAGACCACGCGGTCGACGGGAACGTGCGGCGGCAGCGTGAAGGAGACCACCGAGTTGCGATCGTCCGGCGTGACCCGCGTACTCTGGGCGACGGTCACGTACTCGGGCGAAATGACCGGCCGCTGGGAGACGGTAAGGCCGGTAAAGCTCGCGGGCGGGAGCGGCCCGGCAACGGCGAAGTGGAGAAAGCGAAAGTCCGAGTTGGGCAGATGCAGAATGGTGCTGCGCCCCAGCTTCTGGCTGGAGAGGTCGAAGAGGGTGAAGGCGCCGATGTGGGTAGATTCCGCGCCCTCGGACTGGCTGCCGCTGACGGTGACGGTGGCGATAAAGTCGTGGCCGGAGACGGCGAGCGAAAGGTCAGTGAAGTTACCCGGCGGCATTTCCGCGTCGAAAACGGTCTTGCCGTTGCTGCGGCCGGGATTCAAAAGCGCGATCTGCTGCGGCGAACCGGTGACGGTCTCCGAGGTCTGGAGCGCGTAAGGAGTCTCGGCGGCGCCCGCATTGTAGAGGCGAAGATCGGCGAGGCCCGGCGCTGCGTGCGCGAAGATGGTCGGATCGACAACGACGCAGGCCTGGCCCGCGGCGCCAACCGGGAGCTGGATGGGGCGCTGATAGAGAAAGTAGCGCATCTCCGGCGCGGGCGCGGCGAAGGCGAGCAACAGGAGCCCGGCAAGGAACCTCGCGATCACGAGCGATCTCCCTGGCCGCGCAGGTTGAGCCAGTCCCTCTGGTAGACGAAGCTGACCGCGAGCAGCAGAACACCCAAACCGAGAAAGCTGAAGATGCGGAAGCCCTGGCTGAGCTCGCTGGTATCGACGAGGAAGACCTTGGCAATGGTCACGGCCAGCAGCACCAGCGCCTGCCAGCGCAGAAAGGCCGAGCGGCGCCAGAAGCCCACGCCGAGCAGGGCCGCGCCCAAGGCCATGAAGAATGCCGAGTAAGAGAGGTGGGCGTACATGGTGTAGTTGCGCCACTCGTAGTAATTGCCGTAACCGAAGCGCCAGCTCCGCGCCCACCAGTAACTGTGAATCTCAAGGCTGCCGGCGATGAGGATGAGGGCATTGATGACCAGGATGGCCGCTCCGGCGAGGAACTGCCAGTGGATGATGGGATGGGCTTGCGGATCGTCCGGGGTGCGGCGCGCGAGCCCGGCAACGAAGGCGAACACGGCGATGGCGAAGGCGTAAGCGGCGAAGCGCTGGTTGAAGATGGGGATGGTGGAAGCCGGCGGACTGAATACCAGAAGCGCAAAGAGGCCGAGCAGCAGGCAGATGAGCGCGAAGGCGCGGATGAGAAGTTGCCGCTGGCGGCT
>JASHUF010000168.1 GCA_030040175.1 Acidobacteriaceae bacterium | reverse complement strand
AGAATGTGCCCATCATCCTCACGCGCACGCCTTACAACGCGGCCGAGCGCCTGCACGCCGAGGAGTCGCCGTACCTGGCCGGGCAGATGATGGTGGGTGACGACGTGTGGGCGCAGGCAGGATGGATCCGCGTCTTTCAGGACGTGCGCGGCAAGTACGGGTCGGAGGGCGAGTACGTGATGACCCCGCCGCCGGCCGGGCCGCTCAATCCGCACGGGCCCAATGACACCACCGACGCGTGGGACACCATCGACTGGCTGGTGAAGAACGTGCCGGAGTCGAATGGGCGCGTGGGCATGATTGGTTCTTCCTACGAGGGGTTCACGGTGGTGATGGCGCTGCTCGATCCGCATCCGGCGCTCAGAGTAGCTGCGCCGGAGAGCCCCATGATCGACGGATGGATGGGCGACGACTGGTTCCACTATGGCGCCTTCCGGCAGGTGAATCTGGATTACTTCACCGAGCAGACCACGGTGCGCGGCGAGGGGCCGGACATTCCGAGGCTGAACTACGACGACTACACAAATTTCCTGGAGCAGGGTTCGGCGGGAGACTTTGCGCGCTACGGCGGGCTCGATCAGCTGCCGTTCTGGCGCAAGATCGAGGAGCACCCGGCCTACGACAGCTTCTGGCAGGACCAGGCGCTGGACAAATTGCTGGCGCAAGTTCCTCTCAAAGTGCCGGTGCTCTGGGAGCAGGGACTGTGGGACCAGGAAGACATGTGGGGCGCGAACCACTCCTACGCAGCGCTGGAGCCCAAGGACACGAACAACGACAAGAATTTTCTGGTGATGGGGCCGTGGTTTCACTCGCAGATCAACCGCAAGGGTTGGTCGCTGGGGCCGCTGCAGTGGAAGGGCGACACCACGCTCCAGTACCGCAGGGATATTCTGCTGCCTTTCTTCCGCCAATATCTTGTCGAGGGCGCGCCCAAAGCCGGCACGCCGCCGGTGCTGGTTTACAACACGGGCGAGAATCACTGGGATCGCTTTACAAGCTGGCCGCAGAGCTGCGATGCGGGCTGCCCGTTCAAGCCGAAGCCGATGTATTTTGAGGCCGGAGGCAGATTGTCATTCGACGCGCCGGCTGCCGGCGGCGCGCAGTTCACCGGGTATGTTTCCGATCCCGCCAAGCCGGTGCCTTTTTCGCCGCGGCCTTTCCACGAGGACAACACCGGCAACCCCGACGGTCCATGGCGCACATGGCTGGTGCACGATCAGCGCTTTGTGGATGGGCGGCCGGACGTGCTCACCTTCGAGACCGAACCGCTGAGCGCGCCGCTGCATCTTGCCGGGCGGCCGGAGGTGAATCTCTACGCCTCGACCAGCGGAACCGACAGCGACTGGGTGGTGAAGCTGATCGACGTGTATCCGGGGACCGACACCTACAACCCGCCGATGGGCGGTTATGAACTGCCCATCGCCACGGACATCTTCCGCGGACGCTACCGCACCAGCTTTGAGCATCCGGAGGCGATTACGCCGGACGAGCCTCTGCTCTACAAGTTCGGGCTGCCGATGGTCAATCACGTCTTCGAGCCCGGGCATCGCATCATGGTGCAGGTGCAGTCGACGCTGTTCCCCCTCTACGACCGCAATCCGCAGACCTTCGTGCCCAATATCTTCGCGGCCCGGCCGGGCGATTACCAGAAAGCCACGCAACGCGTGTGGCACACGCCGGGCAATGCGAGCTTCCTCAGTTTGCCGGTGGTAACGGGCGAATAAGCGGCAGCACTTTTCGCCGCAGCCGGTGCGCAGCGGATGCAGTATCCTCGGAGCGTGGATGCGGCCTCATCCAAGCCCGACGATCTGGCGCTGCCGGGGCCGGCAAGCGCCCAGGCCGCTCCGGCGATGGCGCCGGTGCTGCATTTTGCGGGAGCGCCGCCGCTCTTGCTCGAAGAGCTTTGGAAGCAGGCCGAGTCCGAGTCCTGCGGGCTCACGCGCGACGAGTTCGGCCAGGCGCTCGCCGGCGTGGGCGCGAAGGTGAATCATGGCTTGCCCGCAGGCAGGATTGCCGATCTGGGCCAGAAGACAGCTTTTTTCCGGGGGCTGCACCTCAAGGAGCTGGCGCTTGCGCAGGGATGCGCCCTGGGCCGCGAGCCTGCGTGGGAGCGATTCTTCCGTCTCTATCGCAGTTCCCTCACCCAGGCGGCCATCGCCATCACCGGCTCCGCGACGCTGGGAAGCGACCTGGCCGGCTCGCTCTATGCCGAGCTTTACGGCCTGCGTGCGGTCGAGGGGCAGAGGCGCTCGCCGCTGGCCTCGTACACAGGACGCGGTTCGCTCATGGGCTGGCTGCGCACCACGCTGGTGCAGCGCTTTCGCGATCATCATCGCAGGACGCATCGCGAGGAGCCGCTCGATGCAGTGGAGATCGAAGGCGTGGACCGCGGGGCCGCGCAACCGGACCAGGCAACCGCTCCCATGGCCGCGCTGGCGGAAGCGGTGCGGCAGACCCTGCAATGCCTCTGCGCCGAGGACCGCTTTCTGCTGGCGGCGTATTATCTTGACCGCCGGACTCTGCTCACCATTGCGCGCACGCTGGGCGTGCACGAGGCCACCGTCAGCCGCCGGCTCAAGCGCCTGCTCGCCGAGGCGCGAGAGCTTTTGCTCAAGAACCTTTGCGCTGGCGGAATGAGTGCAGCCGCAGCCGAGGAGGCGCTGGGCGCCGATCCGCGCGATCTGGAAATAAACCTGCGCGCGCTGCTGCAACATTCGAAGGGTGCGGCGTTCTCTGAAGAAAGGGCAGGCGGGGATGCCGGAGCGGGAGTTCCGGCATCCGGGACGGGTCCCGATTGAATATGGGTGAAGTGAGCCAATCCGGGCAGTTGCGCGGCGCTCAAGGGACGCATCCCGATGCCGACCAGCTCAGTGCGTTTCTTGAGCAGGCCCTGCCCGCGCACGAGCGCGAAGAGGTGCTGGCGCATCTGGCCGTGTGCCGCGGGTGCCGCGAGACGGTGGCGCTGGCGCTGCCGCCGGCTGAAGAGTTCGAGCAGGTTGCCGTCGCGGCGGCCTTCATCGCGCACGACGTGAGCGAAGTTGCGGCCCCGCCCGCCGCTGCGCCCGCGCGCAGGCGCAGGCTCGCGCGCTGGACGATATGGGCGTCTGCCGCGGCGGCATTGGCTGCGCTCGCGCTGTCTCTCGCCTTCCTTCACCGCGCGCCCCGGCGAGCGCTTCCTGAGCAGGCGCAGATGGCTGCGCCGCAATCGCCCGCGCAACCGGAAGAGCAGCCGGCAACGCCGGCGGCGGGTGCGCCTCCAAGCCAACGCGCGCACGCGAGCAGACCGGGCCCGGCTGCGCGCGCGAAGAACCTGCCGCCCGTGCCGGGGTTGCCCGGGATGGCGGGCAGGGGGCGGGCGCTGCTTTCGGCAGGTCCCTTGGCACAGGCGGCGCCGCCGGAGAATGGGGGCCGGCGCATGAAGATGAGCCAGCCGATGGGCGGGGCGCCTGGAGTTGCTTTGGGCTCCGCTGCGGCGCCATCCGCGTCTGCTGCAGGAACAGCGCAGGTTGCCGCGCAGACGCAAGCAGGGCGCAGCCTGGGCCTGCTCTCTCAACCGCTCACGCCTCCCCCTGCTACGACCCCAACGGTCCATGCGGCCCGGGCGCTCACGCCTCAGATACCGGCCACTTCTGCGGTCGCGAATGAAAGCGTCGCGCCGCTGGAGATCCACGGCGCGGTTCCGGAGAGCGCGATCATGCCGCGGCCGCTGCCCAGCCGGCAGGCCGTGCTTGCAGACGAATGGAATGGGAGCCGCGTCGTGGCGATCGATGCGCGCCACACCCTCTTTTTCAGCACCGACGCCGGCCAGCATTGGACGCGGGTGCACGCGCCGTGGCAGGGACAGGCAATGCACGTCCGTCTGGTGCCCGGAGGGAGAAACAGCGGAGCTGCTTTGGCAAGTGCATCCAACGGGAATCCCGGCGGCTTCGCGGACCTCCAGCAAATTCCCGCCAACGCACCGGGGGGAACTCTGACGGGAACGGTGACGGATACGAGCGGCGCGGTAATCCCCGGCGCGGCGGTTACGGTAACCGGCGGCGCGGCGGCGAACAAGCGCACCGTGAAGGCCGACGGCAACGGCCGCTACGTGGTGCAGGGGCTGGCGCCGGGGAATTACGACCTGGACGCTGCGGCGCCGGGATTCGCGGCAGCGCACCTTGGAGGAATTGCCGTGGACGGTTCGCGGCCGGCAGTGGCCAACCTCCAGTTGCCCATTGGCATGACGAACCAGGCGGTGACCGTGGAAGCAGCCTCGTCCGCAGTGAAGGGGAGCGAGCGGGCAAACAGGAAGAAAGCCGCTGCCGCCCCCGTGGATGAGATGCAACCGCTGGCGGTGTTTGAAGTTACCACCGACAGCGGCGAGCGCTGGACCAGCGCCGACGGCAAGACCTGGAAGCAGGAATAGAGGTGCTCCGAAAAGCTCCCGATTAAGAGTCGCCTGGTTTTTTAAATACCCTTGGGGGGCATGGGCATCTATACTGGAAGAGGAGAAGCGCGCGACGCCCATGAAAAAGACGCTGCAGTTGAGAATCGAGGGCATGCATTGCGAGGGCTGCGTGCGCAGAGTGGCGCAGGCGCTGAACAAGCTCGAAGGCGTCCACGTCCACTCCGTCGAAGTTGGCTCGGCCGCGGTGGTCCTGGATTCTGCGCGCGTCTCTCCCCAGCAGGTGGCCGCGGCCGTCAATGGCCTGGGCTTTTCGGCGCGCGTGGAGCGGTGAGGAGCGGAGACGCGAGGATGGCGAATTCTGCCGCGGTGAAAGAGAACGAGACCAGCGGAGGAGCTCTGGCGCCGGCCCTCCAGCGGGTGCAGATTCCCGTAACGGGGATGACGTGCGCCGCCTGCCGGGCGTTCATTCAGAAGACGATTGCGAGCGAGGCAGGCGTCCGCGATGCCGCCGTGAGCCTGATGATGCACAATGCCACGGTCACTTTCGATCCGCGCCTGGTCTCCGCGGAGCGCCTGGTTGAGAAGATTCGCAGCACCGGTTACGGCGCGGAGATGCCCTCCGCAGTCGAGTCGGCATTCGCGGCTCAAGAGCGCAACGACCAGGAGCAATTGCGCGCCTACCGCGACCTGCGGCGGAAGGCGTGGGTGAGCGCGGTTGCGGGCGCCGTGGCCATGGTTGCTTCCATGCCCTTGATGAGCGCGGAGCGCATGAAGGACCCGTTCATGCGCTGGGCCGCAGGCGCGCTCGACCCCGCGCTGCGCACGGCTTTGCCCTGGCTGTTTCAAATCGATGCGAGTTGGCTGCGCTGGTTTCTGCTGGCGCTTTCAGCATTCATTGCGGGATGGGCCGGGCGGCAGTTTTATACCAAGGCGTGGTCGGCTCTCAAGAAGAGAACGGCCGACATGAACTCGCTGATCGCGCTGGGCACGGGCGCGGCCTTTCTTTCGTCCGCGGCCAGCACGGTGGCTCCGGGATTTTTCTTGGCGCATGGCATGGCACCGGACGTGTATTTCGAAGCCGGCATTCTCATCATCGCGCTCATTCTCACCGGCAACACCCTCGAGAGCCGCGCGCAACGGCGCACCGCGCAGGCGCTGCGCGCGCTGGTGGAGTTGCAGCCGAAGCGGGCGCGCGTGCTGCGCGACGGCGTGGAGATTGAGATCGGCGCGGAGGCGATTGAGACAGGTGATCTGGTCATGGTCCGCCCCGGCGAGCGGATTCCCGTGGATGGCGAAGTGCTCGCAGGGTCGAGCAGCGTGGACGAGTCGATGCTGACGGGCGAATGGTTGCCGCAAGAAAAGAGCGTGGGCGCCCGTGTGATCGGGGGCACGCTGAACCAGCGCGGATCGCTCGAGGTGCGCGCTACGGCGAGCGGAGGCGGCGGAATGCTGGAGCAGATTGTGCGTCTGCTGCGCGAGGCGCAGAGCTCGCGCGCGCCGGTGGAGCATCTTGCCGACCGCATCAGCGCCATCTTTGTGCCCGCGGTGCTGGCCAGCGCTGTGGTCACGGCGGTCGCTTGGCGGATGCTGTCGCCGGGCGCAGGCGCCATGCAGGCTCTTGCCGCCGCCGTGGCGGTGCTGGTGATCGCGTGTCCGTGCGCGATGGGTTTGGCGGTGCCGACGGCAGTGATGGCGGCCACCGGGCGGGGGGCCGCGCTGGGATTGCTCATCAAGGGCGGCGAAGCGCTGCAGCGGCTCGAAAAGATTGACACCGTGGCGCTGGACAAGACGGGGACCATCACGAATGGCCGGCCGCAGGTGACTGAAGTTGTGATTGCCCCCGACAACGACGGCAGGTTCAGCGAAGATGAGATGCTGCGCCTCGCCGGCGCCCTCGAGCGTGCCAGCGAGCATCCGCTGGGTGAGGCTGTAGTGCGACGCGCTGAAGCTGCGGGGATATCGATTCCCCGCGCGCAGTCCTTTGAGTCCATTCCGGGCCGCGGCGTTTCGGGAACGGTCGAGGAGCACGCGATCCTCATAGGCAATGCGGATTTTCTTCGGGAATGCTCGGTGCGTACGGTGCCCTTGCAGCAAGAGGCCGACCAAGCAAGCGCGCAGGGCGGAACGCCGCTGTGGATTGCGATTGACGGAGAGCTCGCCGGCATGGTGGTGGTTGCGGATACGGTGAGGCCCGCATCGATCGAGGCCATTCGCCGGCTGCACGAGGAAGGCATCCGTGTGGTGATGCTCACCGGCGACAATGAGCGCACCGCGCGCGCCATTGCGCGGCAAGTCGGGGTGGATGAGGTGAGATCGGAGCTGCTGCCGCAGGGAAAGGTGGAGGCCATCTGCCGGCTGCAGGCGGAAGGGCGCGTGGTGGCCATGGCCGGCGATGGCGTAAACGATGCGCCCGCGCTCGCGCAAGCGGATGTGGGCATTGCCATGGGCGCGGGAGCGGACGTAGCCCTCGAAGCCGGCGATGTCACGCTGATGCGCAGCGACCTGAACGGCGTGGCCAGCGCGATTGCACTCGCGCGCGGCGCCATGCGCGTGATGCGGCAGAATCTCTTCTGGGCGTTTGCCTATAACGCGATCAGCATTCCGGTGGCGGCGGGAGCGCTGTATCCGGTTTGCGGGCTGCTCTTGAGCCCGGTGCTGGCCAGCGCGGCCATGGCCTTCAGTTCCCTGAGCGTGGTGATGAACAGCCTGCGGTTGAGCCGGTGGATGCCGGCGTAAGGAGAAAGATGGCGACCAAGAAAGCGGAAGCGCACTGCGGATGCGAGATGCCGATTGCGGGGCGCAAGGCGCTGGCCGTCGATCCGGAGATCAAGGCGGCCAACCTGCGCCGGCTGGGCCGCATCGAGGGCCAGTTGCGCGGCATCCAGCGCATGGTGGCAGAGGACCGCTATTGCGCGGACATTCTCATGCAGGTTTCTTCGGCGCAGGAAGGGCTGCGCGCGGTGGCGCGGGCGCTCATGCGCAATCACCTGGCGCATTGCGCCAGCCACGCCATCCGCACCGGATCGGACGAGCAGAAGCAGGCCATGTACGACGAGCTGCTGGAGATGATCTACAAGAACGCGCGCTGACCCGTAGAATGAAGACGGTGATTCGCGTGCAGAAACGCAGCGCAGGCATTTTGGTCTATCGGCAGCGCGAAGGCGTGCTCGAAGTGTTCCTGGTTCATCCCGGCGGCCCGTTCTGGGCGAAGAAGGATTTCGGCGCATGGACCGTTCCCAAGGGCGAATACACTGAGGAGGAAGAACCGCTCGATGCGGCGATCCGCGAATTCAGGGAAGAGACCGGCTTTGACCTCGGCGGCGAGTTCCTGGAGCTGGGCACAATTACACAGGCAAGCGGCAAGGTGGTCTCGGCGTGGGCATGCGCCGGCGACCTGGATGCGGAAAAATTAACCAGCAATTCATGTGAGATCGAGTGGCCGCCGCATTCGGGCCGGTTAATGACCATCCCCGAAGTCGATCGCGGGGGATGGTTTTCGCTGGCCGCGGCGGAAGCGCACATTTTTCCCGCGCAGCAGCCGTTTCTGGACCGGCTAAAGTATCTGCTCGCTGCCGCGAAAGGCGGCTGACCTGGAATTTCAGCGAAACCTCAGACCCGTTCGAGGCTTCTAACCAGAGAAAGGGCGCAGGCAGACGGCCGGCGAGCGGCCGCATTCTTCTTTGCGCGCGCCCGATCGTCTACCATGGCAGCACAGGCGGGGGCCGACGCGTTCGCCCGCCGCGCGCATGCCCGCATTCCCGCGAGCTCAAAAAGGAGACATGATGGCAACCCCCGTTGCAGAACAGACCCAAGCTCCCCGGATCGCGCCCCTGACAAACCTGAAATCGTGGAGGGCGCTGCAAGCGCACGCGCAGCAGATGCGCGGCGTGCACCTGCGCACCCTGTTTGCCGACGATCCCAAGCGCGGCGAACGGTTGACGGCCGAAGCGGCGGGATTGTTTCTCGACTACTCGAAGAACCGCATCACGGACGAGACGCTGCGGTTGCTGCTCGAGCTGGCCGAGGAGTCGGGACTGAAACCGCGCATCGAGGCCATGTTCCGCGGCGAGAAGATCAACATCACGGAGAAGCGCGCGGTGTTGCATGTGGCGCTGCGCGCGCCAAAGGATGAATCGATTGTGGTCGACGGCGAGAACGTGGTGCCGCAGGTGCACGAAGTGCTGGACAAGATGGCCGCCTTCTCCAATCGCGTGCGCAGCGGCGAGTGGACCGGACACACCGGCAAGCCCATCAGGAACATCGTCAATATCGGCATCGGCGGCTCGGATTTGGGGCCGGTAATGGCCTATGAGGCGCTGCGCCACTTCAGCAAGCGCGACCTGAACTTCCGCTTCGTTTCCAACGTCGACGGCACCGACTTTGCTGAAGCCGTGCACGACTTCGAGGCCGAGGAGACGCTGTTTATCGTTTCCTCCAAGACCTTCACCACGCTTGAGACCATGACCAATGCGCACACGGCGCGCACCTGGCTGCTCAAGGGGATCGGTGGGCATCAGTCGTCGGTGGCCAAGCACTTCGTGGCCGTTTCTACCAATGCCGCAGAAGTGGCCAAGTTCGGCATCGACACCGCGAATATGTTCGGCTTCTGGGACTGGGTGGGCGGCCGCTATTCGATGGATTCGGCCATCGGCCTTTCCACCATGCTCGCCATCGGGCCGGAAAATTTCCACGACCTGCTCGAGGGCTTTCACGCCATCGACGAGCACTTCCGCACCGCGCCCTTCGAGCGCAACCTGCCGGTGCTGCTGGGGCTGTTAAGCGTCTGGTACACGGACTTCTTCGACGCGCAGACGGTGGCGATCCTGCCCTACGAGCAGTACCTCAAGCGCTTTCCCGCCTATCTGCAGCAGCTCACCATGGAGAGCAATGGCAAGCACGTAACGCTCAGCGGAGACACGGTGAATTACGCCACCGGCCCCGTCTACTGGGGCGAGCCCGGCACCAACGGCCAGCACTCGTTTTACCAGTTGATCCACCAGGGCACGCGGCTGATTCCCTGCGATTTTATTGCCTTCGTGAAGACGCTCAACCCGCTGGGACGGCACCACGATATGCTGCTGGCCAACGTCTTTGCGCAGACTGAGGCGCTGGCCTTCGGCAAAACGCCGGAGCAGGTCAAAGCCGAGGGCACGCCCGACTGGCTTGTGCCGCATCGCGTCTTTGAGGGCAACCGGCCCTCGAATACCATCCTCGCCGGCGAGCTCACGCCGGCGGCGCTGGGCAAACTGGTGGCTCTCTACGAGCACTGCGTCTTCACCCAGGGAACCATCTGGCAGGTGAACTCCTTCGACCAGTGGGGCGTGGAGCTGGGCAAGGCGCTGGCGCAGCGCATCATTCCCGAGCTCGAAAGCGAGACGGAACCCAAGCTCGCGCACGACAGCTCCACCAACAACCTCATTCGCCGCTACCGCAAGCAAAAGGAGTAACCATGGCGCCCCGCGGTTTCAATCGTCCTCTCTACATTCTTCCCTTCGATCATCGCGGCTCTTTTGAGACGGGCATGTTCGGCTGGCACGGCGAATTGAATGCGGACCAGACGGCGCAGATCGCAGCGGCCAAGCAGGTCATCTACGACGGTTTCAGGGCTGCGATTGCGGGCGGTGTGCCCAAGGAGAAAGCCGGTCTTCTTGTCGACGAGCAGTTCGGCGCGGCCATTCTGCGCGATGCGTCGGCCAAGGGTTTTCAAACCGCCTGCCCGGCGGAAAAGAGCGGGCAGGAGGAGTTCGACTTCGAGTACGGCGACGATTTTGCCGCGCACATTGAGGCCTTTCATCCCACCTTTTGCAAAGTGCTGGTGCGCTATAACCCCGAGGGCGACGAAGGACTGAACTTTCACCAGGCCTCGCGCCTCAAGAGGCTCTCGCAATACCTGCACGAGGCCAACCGCAGCCTGTTCATGTTTGAGCTGCTGGTGCCCGCGGAAAAGGCGCAGCTGGAGCGCGTGAACGGCGACAAGAAGGCGTATGACCTGGAGATCCGGCCCAAGATGATGGTGGAGGCGATTCGCGAGCTGCAGGATGCGGGCGTGGAGCCGGACGTGTGGAAGGTGGAGGGCCTCGATCTGCTGCTCGATTGCGAGCGCATTGTGGAGGCGGCGCGGCGGGATGGGCGCGACAAGGTGGGCTGCATCGTGCTGGGCCGCGGAGAAAATGAGGACAAGGTGCGCTCCTGGCTGACGACGGCAGCAGCGATGCCGGGGTTTATCGGGTTCGCCGTGGGGCGGACGGATTTCTGGGATCCGCTGGTGGCCTGGCGCAGCGGCAAGTTGACGCGGGAGGCGGCGGTGGCGCGCGTGGCCGCCCGCTACCGCGAGTTTGTGGACGTGTTCGAGAGCGCCAAAGCGAAGGCGCAGGCGGCGCCGCTCGCAAAGTGAGCCCGAATTCACGCGCGCCCGCTGCGCGTCTGGCGGGCCCATTTCAAGATGGAGTATACTGGGGAAAGGGCAGCGTCTCTTCAGCCGTCCGGATAGAGGTGCGTCTTCCGCAGGGATTCCGGTTCACTCGCGGTTGAGGTTCCGCCGTCGGAGATCACGCGCTGGCGCGCCGTAGTTCGCGTGCTGCGAAGTAGCGCGGGTTCACTGCTGGACGCATTCGGCTGTTCCCTTCTTCCCGCCTCCTGTTCTCTTTGCGGCTCTCCTCTCCCGCGGCTTTCCTCCGTTCCAATTTGCGATCTCTGCTGGAATCTGATGCCCGCCCTCAGCGGCGCCGGTGGCTGTGCGCGCTGCGGCGACACGATCGATGCATCCGCTGAAGCAGGGCTGTGCCGGGCTTGCCGCCTGGCGCCTCCGCCCTTTACGCGTGCAGTTGCCTACGGCCTCTATCGCGGCCGGCTGAAAGATGCAATTCACGCGCTCAAATATGACCGGCTGCATCCGGCGGCACGAGGCCTGGGGCAGATGCTCGCGGCAGCGATAGCGCCGCTTGCGAGCGAGGCGCCGGAGGGATTGGTCGTCGTTCCCGTGCCTCTGCACAAAAGAAAACAGGCACAGCGCGGGTTCAACCAGGCGCGCGCGCTCGCCGTGCAGGCGGTCGCGTGCCTGCGCAGGAGTCATCCGCAGTGGCGGCTGACGCTGGCCGCCGGCACGCTGGTCCGCATCCGCGCCACGGAGAGCCAGGCAGGACTCACACCGCGGCAACGGCGCCTGAATGTGCGCGCGGCGTTTCGGGTTCCTGATTCGGCCAGTGTCGCGGAAAAGAATGTGCTGCTGATCGACGACATCATGACCACCGGCGCCACGGCGCGCGCGGCGGCGCTGGTGCTCCAAGGAGCCGGCGCCGCCAGCGTGTGGGTGGCAACGCTGGCGCGGGCGCGGCGCGAGGGCTATGCCGCCTATGACGCTGTGGAGCGGGACGCGGTGAACGGCACAAATTTTCACAGCGGGAGGGCCGCATTCGGGCAAGTGGGCCGTTTCGCTGCGCCGGAGTTTTCTTGAGCACGAGGAGTCACTTTCGCTGAGGCAATCGAATGTCGCTGGGTAAAGCCATGATCCATGTCCG
>JASHUF010000167.1 GCA_030040175.1 Acidobacteriaceae bacterium | reverse complement strand
CTGCGCGCGGAATCCGGGTGCTGGGCTATTTTTGGCCGGAGATCGCACGCAAACGGCAGCAATCGCTCCTGCCTGAGCTGAAAGCCGACGAACTTCCCATTATGCATTGCGGAACCGAGTGCGAAACCGACGTGCTCTCCGACACCGCGCTCTCCTATGTGGACTTTACCAATCCCAATGCCGTGGAGCTCTGCCGGCGGGCGTTACGGGAGGCTCTGGACCTTGGCGAGGCTGGCAGCATGGTGGATTTCGGTGACATGGTTCCGGACGACGCCACGTTCTACGATGGTCGACAGGGGGCCGAAATGCACAATTTCTACTATTATGACTACCATCGAACCATCAGCCAGGTATTTCAAGAGAAACGCGGAAACGATTTCGTTTTATACGGCAGAGGGGCTGCGCCGGGCACCCAAAGGTGGGTTGGACAATTTGCCGGCGATCATCCGGCTAACTTTAGCGGACTGAAACACGTTCTGACGGGAGCCCTGAACTTATGCGCCTGCGGTTACTCGAACTGGGGCAGCGACCTTGGCGGATACTTCGGTTACCCGCAGCCGGCCGTCTATATGCGCTGGTTCCAATTTGGATGTTTCAGCCCCTGGATGCGCCCGCACGGCACGGCGCCGCGCGACCCGTGGTACTTCAGCGATGCGGCAGTGACAAACTATAAGTTTCTTGCCTGGACGCGAGAAAATATATTGAATTACACCTACAATGCCGCAGCGATCGCGCATGAAACGGGCACTCCCATTATGCGGTCGATGCCGGTGGCCTTTCCCAAGGAACAAGAAGTGGCGGCCATTCCCGATCAATACATGTTTGGACCGGACTTACTCGTTGCGCCGGTCATAAACGAAGATACGTTTAGGATCATTGTGTTCCCATCCGGCATATGGACGAGCCTGTGGGACGGCAAGACCGTCACTGGACCGGCCAAACTCAAGGTTGACGCACCGCTGGACACGATCCCCGTCTATTTAGCGCCCGGGGCCGTCGCGCCTGTGCAACTGAATCCGGAGCTGCAATTCGGTAGAAGCATGACGGGGGGCCGCGTCGATGCTCTGGTTGTTACCTCTCCGGATCATGATAAGGAGGTCTCCATGCTCAATGTGCGCGGCGAAGGGGCAAAGGTGAGCGTGCAATCCAAAGCTGGCGTTACCGGCTGGAAGCTGGAGAATCTTCCCGAAATGAATTACTTGCTGGTGTATGGCGCGGCTTCCGCATCCTCCGTGACTGTGGATGGCACAGCGTTGCCGAGGGCGGCGGCCGGCTTTGACTCTATGCCGATGGGTTGGGCAGCCGACCCCGCCGGCAACCGGGTGGTGATTCGCCTGCCGGCGCGCCAGGTTGAAAACAGCGCACCAATCATGGCGATTGAGGTAGACTTCAACCCCGGTAAAGAATAGGCGCAATTATGCGGCGGGGAAAACCGGAAGCGGCCTCGGAAATGATTGGCGGATGGTCTTGCGGGCTCGGTAATTTGGAGCAGGGCGAAGTAACGCACTTGGTAAGGAGCCATAGCCGTCAACTGAGAAGTTACTTGGGCGCTAAGTTGTCGCCAGAACTGGTTGCATCCATGGCTTTGTAAAAGGGCCCCGGCTTCCCGGGGCCCCCAGCGACAGGTCTTCGTCGCTGGGGTGGCTTCAGCCGGGCCGCAAAGGCCGCATCAACGTTGGGGCATTCGCCCCTGAGGGACACTACCCAGCAGCCTGAGGCCATTGATGCCACCAACGCTAAGAGGTAAGAGGTGAATTCCAACAGTAAGTCGCCGGCATCTCCCGTCTCCAATCAGGGGAGTCGCACGCGGCGCGATTTTCTCAAAACGGGCTTCGTTACTTCCGTGGCGGCAACCGCATTCGGTGCGGCGGAGTCAGGGGCGAGTGCGTTCGGGCTTTCCGGTTCGCAGGCGGCGCAACAGTCCGTCATCAGCGTGACGGGCGCTGTGGCTCATGCGCCCCTTCGTCAACCTTGGAAAACGACGATTGCGACCGGGCGCGCTCATCTGCTTCTGCGCGCCGACCTTCAAAGCCACCTAGAGGTGTTGCAGCGCAGTATCGGCTATCGTTATTGCCGGTTTCACGGGCTGTTCCACGACGATATGGCCGTTGCCGTCCGCCGCAAAGATGGGACTCTCGCCTTTCGCTGGGCACAGGTAGACAAGGTGCTGGATGCCTTGCGGCGGCTCGGTCTGCGCCCGCACGTGGAATTATCTCCAATGCCGGTGGCGCTGGCTTCAGGCACGGCTACGATTTTTGATTGGGAGTGGAATGTCACGCCGCCCCGCGACTATTCCGAATGGGGCCAGCTGGTGGGGGCTTTCGCGCGTCACTGTCTGGATCGATACGGCCTGGACGAGATAGCGCAATGGTATTACGAGGTGTGGAACGAACCCAACATCAATTTCTGGACCGGTACCCAGAACGACTACTGGAAACTTTACGACGTTTCTGCGGCTGCGCTTAAGGCGGTCAGTCCGCGGCTGCGGGTGGGTGGACCGGTCACGGCTCGAGCGGCCTGGGTTCCGGAGCTGATCGCGCATTGTTCTTCGAGAGGCGTCCCGCTTGATTTCATCAGCACGCATATTTACCCCCAGGATGAATACGTGCAGTATCCGAACCTGACGGGAAGCCCGCACCAGCCGGGAAACTTTGTTACCGACATCGTGCGCGAAGTCCGGCAGGCGGTTCGCCGGTCGGCACTTCCTGATTTGGAAATCCAGTGGACGGAATGGAACAGCCTCGTTCCTCTGCCCGATGGGAAAGTTGTCTGGAGCGGCAACCCGAGTGTGGATAATATGTCTGCCGCGGCGACAATTTGCGATCTCGCCATTGCCGCAGATACGGAGTGCGACACGTTCTGCTGGTGGGAGGCCAGCGATGTCTTTGCGGAAAATGGCATGCCGCAGAGCGAGTTCTCGGGCACATTCGGCCTTCTCACGCTGAATGGCTTACCCAAGGCTTCATTCAATGCATTCAAGTTTCTCAGCCGCCTGCGGGGCGATCAGTTGGAAGTCCGGCACCAGGCGCTGCTTCCCGGACGGGGGCTGGTGGCCACGGCAGAAGGGGAGTGCCGGCAGATTCTGCTCTGGCATCGCGTTCTGCCGGGCATCGGCGAACAGTTGCCCTGGGAAGGCGTGTTGGAAATACAGTGGACCGAGCCTGCCAAGCCGGTTTTGGTGGAGGAGCGAATCGCGGCAGGAGCAGGCAGTTGTTATGAGACCTGGCAGTCTCTGGGCGGTCCGCAGAACCTCTCGCCGATCGAACATCATTTGCTTGAAGTTCATGCCGCTCCCGCAGCGCAATGGTTTCAACCGGAAATAGAAAGCGGGCAAATCGCTCACGAATTTCGCTTGGCTCCCGGAGAAGTTCTGTATCTGGAGCTGCGTCCGCAAGGGCCAGCGGCTGTTCCCAACGGACCTCTGCAGCAAGAACTGGCAGCCTGGTATGCTTCCAGGCGCGACAAGCCGAAATGAAAGAGTGCAACGCGCCGGGTACGTTCTGGAGCTGGTTGCCTCAATGGTGTTTTGAAAGGGCACGGCTTGAGTCGTGCCGATAAGCGCCAACGAAATCGCGGGCTTTACGGCATTTTCTGAGTTACTGTGCCCTTTTCATTTCCTCGTGAGGTCGCCGCTCCCTGTTGGTCGCGTCGACTCTGCCTTCCGTCTTCGGGATACAGCCACTCAGAAAATGCGTTAGCTTCCGCCGGAGGTTCCCGTTGCCGGCAGAAGACGAAAGCGATGATCCGGGAGGCCGCCAACCTCCACCTCCATGGAGAAGACACTGCCCGAGAGCTGGTCGGCAGATCGAGCGCTGGTGATGTAGAGTGTGCGCAGATCGTGACCGCCAAACGCACACGTGGTCGGGTTCGCGGTGGGCAGTGAAACAACCCGGTCAACCTGGCCATTCGGAGCGATCCTGATCACACATCGTCCCCCGTAGCGCGCATTCCACAGGAAGCCCTGAGCATCGATGGTGGATCCATCCGGAAGACCTTGCGGGTAACCTGCAAGCAGGATGTCTTCTCCGGAAATGGTTCCAGCGCCTGCGTCGTAGTCGAAGCGATAGATTACATTGGCCGGCGAGTCGCCAAAATAAAACTTCTTCCGGTTGGGGCTCCAGGCAAGAGTATTGGATATGCCAATTTCTCTCTTCCACTCGGATGCGGCGCCGTCCGGATCGACCCGGTAAAGCACTCCATCTGAAAAGGCCACGGTTTTTTCTTCGCCCTGGAGACCGACGTTATTGCGCATGGTTCCCGCCCAAAGCGAACCCCGGGGATCGACTTTTGCATCGTTGAATCGCATCTCCGGAGCCACCGCGAGGCGATAAATAGTCTCGAGCGCCGGATGTGCGCGAGGGGACCACAAGGCGATTTGCGATCCCATGACGAGAAGAAGAATCTCGGCATCGGTGGTCAGGTTTACGGCTGTAACCGGTTCACGAAAGATCCAGGTGCTTGTCGCCCGGGAGGCGGCGTCGAAACGGTGCACCAGAAAGCGGTTTATGTCAGTCCAGTACAGAGCGTTTTGATCGGGGTGCCAGACTGCCCCTTCCCCGCAGATATCGCCCGCCGGCACGACGCACTGAATTTGTTCAAGCATCTTGTTTCCTTTTGCGATGACAGAAGCATACTCGTTCAGCCGTCATCCTCAACCAGGCCTTCGATGGCGATTCCCGAGTCATTGTATCCTGAAGCCGCAGCCCCAGTTCGACGCGGTCAGCCCGGGGTCCCCACGGACAGGTTCTCGTTCGTGAGGCGGGCGCCATCAGGGCGCCGTCGACCGGGCGCGGTTCTTCAAAGGATACAATGACTCCGGCATCGCCGGAAGCAGGCCAACCGTTCTTTCACGTTGCCTCCCCACCGTGCA
>JASHUF010000166.1 GCA_030040175.1 Acidobacteriaceae bacterium | reverse complement strand
CGCGGTTCCACCTTCCGCGTCTTCCTGCCCTACCAGCCCGTTCCCCTCGAACCCGGCGAGCCGCCCAGCGGCGAGCCCCGCTCCGGCACCGTGGTCCTGGCCGGCGCGGGACCCGAGATGCGCCCGCGCATGGCCGCGCAGCTGGTGCGCCACGGCTACCGCGTCATTGAAACTTCCACCGTTGAACAAACCCTGGCCGCCGCGGAAAAGTCCGTGCAGGCCATCCTGCTCGATACCGCCATCGACGGCATGAATGGCTGGGAGATTCTTCCCCTCCTGCGCCGCCTCGATCCCGAATCGCGCACGCCCGTAGTCCTGCTCAGCGTCGATGGCGCGCAGGCGCACGCCGCGCCGCCGCTCGCCGTCGACGGCAAGATCTCCACGCCGATCAAAGAAGACGTGCTGCTCGCCGAGCTTGCCCGCGTCCTCTGCGGGCAGGGCGACAAGGCGCGTATCCTCGTGATCGAGGACGATCGCGACCTGGCCCGCGTGATCGCGGAAATCTTCGCCCGCGACTGCATCCAGGTGCAGTGCGCGCACACTTTTCAGGAATCGATCGACGCCTGTTTTGCCTTCCAGCCGCATCTCATCGTGCTCGATATCGGCCTGCCCGACGGCAACGGCTTTAACATTGTCGATTGGCTGCGCCAGAACGAAAGCCTGGCGCGCCTGCCGCTGGTGGTCTACTCCGGCCGCGAGCTCTCGCCCACAGAGCGCCGCCATCTTACGCTTGGTCCCACCCACTTTCTTGCCAAGGCCCGGGTTCAGCCGCAGCAGCTTGAGGCTCTGGTGCTCACCATGCTGCGCCGGTCGCGCTTGACGGAGGATGTCCCGTCGCGGGAATCTTCCGTACACAATCCGTAACCTGCAGCCCGCGGGGCTGCCATCGACAACACCGCCCCGGTCCTGCACAATGTTCCCAGAGGATTTCTCACCCGTGGTACACCGCATTCTGATCATCGATGATGAAGACGACATCCGTGAGGTGGCCGCGATGAGCCTGGAGAGCGTTGCCGGTTGGGAGGTGATCATGGCCAGCTCCGGTGCCCAGGGCCTGGTCCGCGCCGCCGAGTATCTTCCCGACGCCATCCTCCTCGACGTCATGATGCCGGGCATGGACGGACCCACCACCTTCCGCGAGCTGCGCAAGAACCCGCGCACCGCGCGCATTCCCGTTCTGCTCCTCACCGCCAAGGTGCAGAGCACCGACCAGCGCCGCTTTGCCGACCTCGGCGTGGAAGCCGTGCTCTTCAAGCCCTTTGACCCCATGACGCTTTCCGCGGAGATCTCCAGCGTGCTGGGTTGGAATTGATTGTCGGGACTCATAGCCTCTTTGGTCATGGAATCGGCTCGAAACCAGACTGCTTCTCCCGATCTTGCCGCTGCGCTCGATCGGCTCTGGGCGCGCTTTCTGCCCGAATTGCGCGAGCGCGTGGCCGTGCTCGCATCCGCGGCGCAGTCTCTCTCCGCGCACACGCTTACCCCGGGGCAGCAGGAAGCGGCGCAGGAGGCGGCCCACAAGCTCGCGGGCGTCTTAGGCACCTTCAATCTCGAGCGCGGCACCGAGCTTGCGCGCGAACTCGAGCTCCTCTACGCGACCCCGCCCGACCCTTCCTCCGCGTCGCGCCTCGCGCAACACGCCTCGGACTTGCGCTCCCTCATCGACAACCGCAAGTAGTCCTGTCCACCGATTACACTTTGAGAGGCATGCCGCCGCGCGCTCAATCGTCGCAGCAAACCCAGCTCGGCCTCGACTTCGTTGCATCTGAGCCAGAGTCAGACCCCCTCTCCGCGCGCCGCATCTGGCCGGTGCGCGAGCTCGTGGCCCAGGCGCGCGCCTTCGTCGAACAGGTCTACGCCGACGTGTGGGTCGAAGGCGAAATCTCCAACTGCCGCTCCGCGCCCTCCGGCCACGTCTACTTCACCCTCAAAGACGCCGAAGCCCAGCTTCCCGTCGTCCTCTTCCGCCGCCAGGCGCTGCTTCTGCGCTTCCGCCCGGAGGACGGTTTGCACGTTCTTGTCCGCGGCCGCGTGAGCGTCTACGAGCAGCGCGGCCAGTTGCAACTGGTCGCCGAGACTCTCGAGCCCGTCGGCGCCGGCTCGCTCCAGCTTGCCTTCGAGCAGCTCCGCGAGCGCCTCAGGGCCGAAGGCCTCTTCGACGCCGCGCGCAAGCGTCCGCTCCCCCGCTTTCCCCGCACCGCCGCCATCGTCACCTCGCCCACCGGCGCCGTCATCCGCGACTTTCTCTCCATCGTCGCCCGCCGCCACTCGGGCCTCAACGTGCTGCTCTACCCGGTCGCGGTGCAGGGCGAGTCCGCGCTTGCGGAAATCGAAGCCGCGCTCGCCGATCTGAATGCCGCGTCGCACCAGGGCTCAGCGCAAATCGATCTCATCGTTCTCGCCCGCGGCGGCGGCTCGCTCGAAGATCTCGCCGCCTTCAACAGCGAGCGCGTGGCCCGGGCGATTGCATCGAGCAACCTTCCCGTTGTTTCTGCGGTCGGACATGAGACCGACTTCACCATCGCCGACTTCGTCGCCGATCTGCGCGCGCCCACGCCCTCCGCCGCCGCCGAGCTCATCACTGAGGCGCAACACGATATCGCCGAGCATCTCGCCGCGCAGTCCCATCGCCTGGAGCGCGCTGCGCGTTTTCAGCTTTTGCACGCGCGCCAGTGGTTTGCCGATCTGGCCTTCGATCGCGCGGAGTCGCGCATGGCCGCGCAGCTCATGCGCCTGGCTCAACGCCTCGACGATCTCGCCTTTCGCCAGGAGTCCGCGCTCGCCGGGCAGTTACGCGCGCGTCAGACCCGCGTGGCGGAACTCAGAGCGGCCGTCCTCCGCCAGGACCCGCGCCGCGCGCTCGCCCGCGCCCGCGAGAAGCTTGCTTCGTTGCACGCACGCCTCGATCACGCCATGGAGCGGGCCCTCCACGCTGCACATCTCCACACGAACGCTCTCGCCGCGCGCCTCCACGCCCTCTCGCCGCTCGCCGTCCTCGACCGGGGCTATGCGCTCGTGCTCGCGGCCGACGGCGCGCTCATCCGGTCGACGACACAAATTGCCCTGGGCACCGCCGTCACCACGCGCCTCGCCGACGGCGCTTTCTCGAGCCGCGTAGAGACCGTCACGCCCAGCACGCCCAAAAGCCGCAAAAAAGGCAGACGTCCGCCATCATGACCGCATCCGGCACACGCAAACTCTTCGGCACCGACGGCATTCGCGCCGTCGCCGGCGAACCGCCGCTGGACCCGACCACCATAAACGCCGTCGGTCTCGCCCTCGCACACACACTGCGCAAAGCCGGGGCCCCCACGGACAGGTCTTCGTCCGTGGGGTGGCAGCCTCGCGTTCTCCTCGGCCGCGACACCCGCGAGTCCAGCCCCTGGATCGCCACCACGCTCGCCGCCGCGCTGCGCCAGGCGGGCGCGCAGGTCGAGAGCGCAGGCGTCATCCCTACGCCGGCCGTCGCCTTCCTTGCGCGCAGGCACGGCTTCCACGCCGGCGTCGTGGTCTCCGCCTCGCACAATCCCTGGGCTGATAACGGCATCAAGCTCTTCGGCGGCGACGGCTTCAAGCTTCCCGATGCCGTCGAGCTCGCCATCGAAGACGAAATCTTCCACCACGCCGCGCGAATTGAGCCGCCTGATCCGCAGTCCCTGCCACCGGTCGAAGACAGCTCCGCCTTCGCGGCAGACTATATCGATTTCCTTCTGGCCTGCGTCCCCGGCCTTTCGCTGCGCGGCCTGCGCATCGTCGTTGATTGCGCCAACGGCGCCGCAGCGGCCATCGCGCCCGAACTCTTCCGCCGCCTCAACCCCGAGGGCCGCGCCGAAATCACTCTCCTCAACATCGCGCCCAGCGGCCGCAACATCAACCTGAATTGCGGCGCCCTGCATCCCGAATTCGTCGCCGCGGAAGTGAAGGCAGGCGGCGCGCATCTCGGACTCACCTTCGACGGCGACGCCGACCGCTGCCTGCTCGCGGATTCACACGGCAACGTCGTCAACGGCGACGCCATTCTGCTCATGGCCGCGCGCGATCTCAAAGACCGCGGCCTGCTCGCGGGCGATCTCGTCGTGGCCACCACCATGTCGAACATGGGCCTGGAAGCTGCGCTCAAGCGCAGCGGTATCCGCATGGCGCGCGCTCCCGTGGGCGACCGTTACGTGCTCGAAGAGATGCAGAGAGCGAACGCGGCCCTCGGCGGCGAGCAGTCCGGCCACATCCTCTTTCCCCATCTCGCCACCACCGGCGACGGCCTGCTCACCGCGCTCGTTGTCCTCGATCTTCTCGCGCGCAGCGGCAAATCCGCGCACACCCAATCAATCGAGGAGCTCACCGCCGATCTCAAGGTCTTTCCCCAGACCATCGTCAACGTGCGCGTGCGCGAGAAAAAACCGCTCGATGCCATTCCCGCGGTCGCCGCCGCCATGCGCGCTGCCGAGGAGGCGCTCAAAGACACGGGCCGCGTGGTCATTCGCTATAGCGGCACCGAGCCGCTCGCCCGCGTCATGATCGAAGCCGAAAACCGAGAGGAGATGAACCGTCACGCGCAAGCCATCGCCAACGCCATTCGCGCCGAGCTCGGCGGAGTTTAGCTTGACAATGAACTTTTACGGCATTTTCTGAGTTACTGTGTCCTTTTCATTTCCTCGTAAGGTCGCCG
>JASHUF010000165.1 GCA_030040175.1 Acidobacteriaceae bacterium | reverse complement strand
ACGCCCGAACCCCCGGCCAAAGCCTCGGCCAAATCCTGGCCCGCCAAAGCCGCCCGGCATCTCGAACCCGCCTTCGCGCGCCCACCCGAACCGCCGCTCTGACCTCTCTCGCGGATTGCAGCACCCCTGCGGATCGCAACACTCCTGCCTTCTCTCATGCCGCCGGCCGCTGCAGCATCCGCCATGCCCCTCGTATTCAAAACCTCTTGCAAACATTGGTTTGGACCTCCTTGTCCAAAATATAGCTCATACTATATCGTAAGATATATCTTAATGCAAGAGAAAATCGCCGAACGGGAGCCCAACTCCCGCTTCGAGGCCAGCGCCGCATTCACGAACCACCGGCCTGTACTGCTATGCCTGCAATTCGTCACGCATGGAGAACGCCACAGAACACCTGGTCTCTGTGCGCGAAAAGACAGCTTACGATCATTGCTGTGAAAAATTCCCGTTCATATTCTGATATCTTCAGCGAGAATTGGCTGAATCCGGCCTCCTTTTTCGCAAGCACAGAGTAGAATCTCCGCAGTATGTCCGAGTCCATAACCCGCCGATCGGAGCAGATCGTCAAGCATCTTCTGTCCAGCGGCGCGGCAACCATTGAAGAGCTTCTCGCCGTCGCCGGCTCGTCGGCTCCCAGCATCCGCCGCGACCTGGCGCGGCTTGAAAACCGCGGCCTCATCCGCCGCACCCACGGCGGCGCCGAGCTGGCGGAGCCGCTTCTCTACGAGCCCTTCCGCTATGACAGCTCGTTCCTCGCCCGCGAGCAGCGCCACGCGCCGGAAAAGCGCCGCATTGGCCTCGCCGCCGCGGAAATGATCCGCGAAGGCGAAACCGTGGGACTTTCCGCCGGCACCACCACCACGCACATCGGCCGCAGCCTGCGCCATCGGGAAAAGATCCAGGTGGTCACCAACGCCATCAACATCGGCATGGAGCTCTCGAACCGCACTTCCCTCCGCACCTACCTCACCGGGGGCGTGCTGCTGTGGGCGTGGTCGTTTGCGCTCTCCGGCAACGCGGCTCTCAACTTTCTTGACACCGTCTATATGGATAAGGTCTTCCTCAGCGTCACCGGCCTTGACGCGGAGCGCGGGGCTACTTCACTTGAGACCGATGAGGCCCTGGTCTACCGCAAGATGCTCAAGCAGACCAAGGAAGTGGTCATCGTGGCCGACTCAAGCAAGCTGGGCCGCGTGAGCCCGGCCATCATCTGCCGGCCGGCGAGATTCATGTACTGATCACCGATACCGGCGCCACCGCCGAGCAGCTCGCGCCGTTTGAGCGCCAGGGGGCCCGCATACTGCGCGTCTGACGCACGCACGTCCTGCCCGGTCTAGAACCGGTTGCATCCATGGCGTTTTGAAAGGGCGCGACTTGAGAGCTTGCTGAAAAATGGCAGTTGGCGAGGACCGAAGCAAAAAACGTCCCTCAGCGGCTAAAGCCGCGCGTTGATTTTGCGCAGCTTTTGCGGCACGGCTGAAGCCATGCCCTGATACAAGACTCCTCCATACCTTTTTTCAGCAAGCTCTTGAGTCGTGCCGATAAGCGCCAACGCAATCGCCGGATTTAGCCGGTGAGGGGCGTTGTCTCATCGCCAGGGCCATTGATGCAACCAGCTCTACGGCATTTTCTGAGTTACGGTGTCCTTTTCATTTCCTCGTAAGGTCGCCGCTCCCTGTTGGTCGGGTCGACTCTGCCTTCCGTCTTCGGGATACAGCTACTCAGAAAATGCGTTAGCGGAAGCAGGTTCCAGTGAAACTGATTAAGCGGATGCCACGGATGAAGGTTGGCGTCTTCTGCCTCCTGCCCCTGTCGGCGGCAACCCGCCCCTGCGGCTGGGCGCAGCAGGCTGCGGGCTCGGTAACCGGGCTGGTTACGGATGCCTCGGGCAATGCTGCGGCGAGCGCCCCTTCGATCTGCGGCAGAACGTTCACAATCTGCTCAGGGCTGTGCTTCTTCGCTTTTCCCATCCCATGCCCCTTCCATGCCAGTTTGTCGCATTGGGTACAGAATTTGCCGGGCACACCATTCGCGCTCCAGTTCAACTTCTGATCCGTTGTTCCGCCGCGCTCTGCGCGCCCAGGATTCCCGGGACCGGCGCACAGACAAGAGAAGCCCGAAGCGCCTGCTCCGGGCCTCATCTTCTGGAGTGCGATTTTCTGCCTATTGCAGCAGCCCGAATTCCGCCACTCCGCTGGGCGTCCCCACAAACACTTTGCCGTTCACGATCATCGGGGTCACGAACTTGTTGCCCCCGCCGAAGTTGTCGCGGCCGCCGGCCGCCTGGGTGCTGTCGTAGAGCTCGGCCAGCGTGCCGGCATTGAAGGCGTACAGAACTGCGTTCGCGTTGTTCGCGACCGCCCACACGATCGCGTTCGACGTCCCGTTCGCGCTGATCGAGGGCGTCGCGCCCGGATAAGTGAACGTCGCCGTGGACTGGTATTGCGGTGTGGCCGCCAGCATCGCGTTCGTGATGGGGAAGGCCTTGAGCGTCCCGCCCACGTCTGCGTAGTAAACCGTGTTGTTGAAGTAGGCAGGCATGGCCCACACACCGCCCAACACGCCGTCGAGCTCCTGGTAGATGGCGCTGTCATTGTTGGGATTGAACTTGCCCATGTTGTTGCGGTTCACCACGTAGATGTTGCCGTCCTTGCCCGCGCCCACGGCCAGTTGATGCACCGTGCCGGACGTGTCCGTCATGTCCGGCAGAACCAGCGCCCCGCCCGAGCCCAGGTCCGTGTCGTTATCCGATTCCGACACCGTATCCGACATCTCGAAGTAGTCAGCCACGGCCAGCCCGCCGTTGGCCGTCGAGACTTTGATGAACCCGTTGCCGTAATCGCCGTTTGACGGAAAACCGCTCGCATTCAGTGTGGTGTCAAAGGTGCCGTTGGCGTCGAGGAAATAAATATAGCCGTTCGCATCCGCGGCCAGGCCTGCGCCTGCCATCCAGATCGAGCCCTCACTCCCGTTCGGGGTCAGATTCAGCACCGCGGTCTGCTTGAGCGTCTGCTCGTTGTAGGCCATCAGCCAGCCCGTATACGGCCCGGCGTCGCAGTGCGAGGTAAATCCCATATAGAGGGTGCCGTTCATCAGCAGCAACCCGGCCCGCTCGGCGTACTGGCTGGGGTCGAAAACCACGTTGCCGTTGGAGCTGTTATCGCCCGTCCCCGGATAGGTGGCTGTAATCTCCGACGGGCTGCCCGCCAGCTCCGCTCCCGTGGTCACGTCGAGCGCGTGCAGCCGCTGATGGTAGTTCCCCGACGAATCGAGCGTCATGCCCACCACAAAGATGGCGCCGTCGGGTCCGTCGCTGCGGTCGATCACCGGCGTCGTGGTGATGCCGATGTTGGGGGAAATCTGCCCGCAGCCATGATCGCCGCTGGGTGTCTCGCCGGATTCCAGTACCGAGGTCTTCCAGATCAGGGTTCCCGTGTCTGCGTTGTAGGCGTACACGCTGTCGCTCTCAGTGGCGAAGAACACGACGTTCTGCTTGGTGCCGCTCGCGGTCAAGCCGGAAAGGTAAAGCGGCTCGCCGTTCACCTGGTCGTCCCCAGCGAGCGTGCGGATCAGCCCGAAGCTCGAGGACGTCACGTTGGTCAGCGTCAGCGTGGTCTCGCTCGCATTCAGCCCCGTGCGCCCCACATCGTAATGGTAGGTGGTCACATCTACGCTGCCCTCGGGACTTGCCGCGCTTATGCTCAGCTTGAGCGCAGCGGTGTGGCTCAGGGAGCCCGAGGTCGCCGTTAACACGAGGCTGGCCGTTCCGGCTGCGGCGGCCGGCGAGGCAGTGAAGTTTACCGTAAGCGGCGTACCCGGCGTAAGGGTCAGCGTGGCCGGTGACGTGGTCACGCCCGTGGGCAGTCCGCTCACTGACACGGCGATGGTCCCGGTAAATCCATCGATGGCGCTTGCCGTAAGCGTAACCGGCACGGCGCTGCCCCCGGCCGTGAGGGAAAGCGCGCTGCTGCTTAGGGAAAACATGAAG
>JASHUF010000164.1 GCA_030040175.1 Acidobacteriaceae bacterium | reverse complement strand
GTTGGGATCGGTGCCGTCAAAGAAAGTCGCGTTGGTGGTGACGCGGAAGCCGCGCCTCACCGCTTCCCTGATGCCCTCCACAGCAATGTCGTAGCCACCCTCGCGGCACACGGAGAAATCGTGGTGCTCGCGCTGTCCGTCGAGATGGACGGAAAACGTGAGGTACTTCGACGGAGTGAACTCCGGTAGCCTGCGCTTGAGCTCAAGCGCGTTGGTGCACAGGTAAATGTACATCTTGCGCGCGATCAGCCCGTTGACGATTTCCACGATCTGCGGATGCAGCAGCGGCTCGCCTCCGGGAATGGAGACCATGGGCGCGCCGCACTCTTCCACGGCGGCAAAGCATTCCTCCGGCGTGAGCTGCTTTTTCAGGATGTGGGGCGGGTACTGCACCTTGCCGCAACCGGCGCAGACCAGGTTGCAGCGGAAGAGCGGCTCCAGCATGAGCACCAGCGGATAGCGCCGCTCGCCCTTGAGCCGCTTCTTCAGGACATAAGTAGCCACCGTCCACATTTGGCTGATGGGAACTGCCATCGTTAAGAAACCCTCCGCTAGCTCCTAGCTTCCAGCCGCTAGCTTCTAGCCAAAAATTCAAGAATCCGCACTCTCACCTAAACGGCAAAAGCTAGGAGCTGGAAGCTAAGAGCCGCCTCTCCATGGCCCGCTTGTAGCCGGTCAGCGCCAGCAGCGGGAAGTAATCGCGATAGATGGTATAAGCCAGATAAAAGACGCGCGGGAAGCCGGTTCCAGTGTACAGCGCCTGGCGCGCGGCGCCCACGCCAATCGACTCATCCCAACTGCCGTCGGGTCTCTGTCTCGTCAACAGCCAGCGCACGCCTTTGGCAATCGAGTCGGAACGGTCGTCGCCCGCGGCCAGCAATCCCAGCAGCGCCCATGCCGTCTGCGAGGGCGTGCTCGCGCCCACCCCGCGCGTGTTCGGATCGTCGTAAGTGCCGCAGGTTTCACCCCATCCCCCGTCGGCGTTCTGCACCATGCGAATCCACTCCGCCGCCTGCTGGATCTGCGGTTCGTGCCGGTCGACGCCGATCGCATCCAGGCCGCGCAGCACCAGGAACGTGCCGTAGAGATAATTCACGCCCCAGCGCCCGAACCAGCTCCCGTCCGGCTCCTGCTCAGAAAAGATGAACTGGATCGCTTTCTCGACGCGCTTGTCTTGCCGCGTGTAACCGTACGTGGCCAGCATCTCCAGCATTCTTCCTGTAATGTCGACCGAAGGCGGATCGAGCATGGCGTTGTGGTCGGCAAAGGGAATGTACTGGAAGATCATCTTGGTGTTGTCCTTGTCGAAGCTGCCCCAGCCGCCGCTCTTGCACTGCATGGCGAAGATCCAGTCGATGGCCCGTTGCGCCACCTCGTGCTGATAGCGCTCGCGCGGGTTGTCCACCCGGCTCAGCGCCAGCAGCACCTGCCCGGTGTCGTCCGTGTCGGGATAAAACTCGTTGTTGAACTCGAAATACCAGCCGCCGGCATCGGTCTTGGGCACCTTCACCGCCCAGTCGCCCTTGTGCCGCACTTCCTTCGAGAGAATCCAGTCCGCGGCCTTCACCATGCGGGGATCGTTGCGCGGGACGCCCGCTTCGCCCAGGGCGAAGACCGCCTGCGCCGTGTCCCACACCGGGCTCATGCACGGCTGCATGCGGAAGGTCGGCTCCGGCATCGCCTCTGTCGGTCCCTGCTCAATGCCCAGCTTCTCAAATTCGTCGCGGGCGCGGATCACCTGCGGATCGTCTTCGGAGTAGCCCAGGCAGCGCAGCGCCAGAATGGCATTCAGCATGGCCGGATAAATCGCGCCCAGGCCGTCCGTCATCTCCAGCCGCGTGAGCATCCATTTCTCCGCGCGCTTGAGCGCCATCCGGCGCAGCGGGCGAATGTGCACCGCTTCCGCCCAATGCATGAGCCGGTCCAAAACCAGAAAAAAGTTGCGCCAGGAGAGGAGCGTCTTGCGGTCCATGCGCAGGCGCAGAACGGAATTGGCGCGCCCGCCGACAAACAGCTCGTCGATGCCCTGCTCCGGCGGAATCTTCTTGAACGGCTTCTTGGCGTAGATGATGGAGAGCGGCACCAGGATGGAGCGCGACCACGATGAGATTTCATTGATGTTGAAGTAGAACCAATTGGGAAAAAGCACGATCTCAGGCGGAATGGCGGGAACGGCGTCGTAGTCGTACTGGCCCAGCGCGCAGAGATACATCTTGGTGAACGTGTTGCACTCCACCACCCCGCCGTGCGCCAGCACCCACGCGCGGCAAATCCGCAACCGCGGGTCCTCGGGTGCGATGCCCATCAGCTTGGCGGCGAAATAGCACTTCACGCTGAGCGAGACGTTCCCCGGACCGCCGGGATAAATGCTCCAGCTTCCGTCCGCGTTCTGGTAGCGCATCATCTCCGTGCACGCACGCTTGAGCCGCCCGCGATCGCCCGACTCGAGAAGCGTGTGCAGAAAGATGTAATCGGCCTCGAGCATCGAGTCGGCCTCGAGCTCCCCGCACCAGTAGCCATCGGGATGCTGCAGCGAGAGAAGGTAGTCCCGCGCGCGGCCAAGGGAGACCTCGACCTCGGCCATGTCCGCGTCGATGCGGCCAAACCGGGGCCGGCCAAACTCTTGCGCCACGGACTGCGCTTTCGCTGGTTTCAAACTCATGCGGTCTTCAAACGCCTCAGTTTCCGTCCGGATCGCCGCTCCAATGATCGCTTCCGGCTTGCTGGCGCGTCCATCTCCCTCCTGTGGGCGCGCTTCCTGCTGCTTTGAGTCAACCGAGCTTTCCCGCTCGAGCGGATTTGAGAGCTGCCGTGTCCCCAAACCGCTAAGTTCAAGTGGCCTTTCCCTTAAGAAAGAGCCGCCCTGCACGATGCGGGAAATTGTCTATCCTAACTCTGAAACCGCTCTAAACGGCAACCGCCGCGCCGCCGCCTGCGCTCCCGATGGCCTGCACAATCTCAGCCGGCAGGCCGAAGCGCACGTTCTCCGGCATCACTTCTACTTCTTCGACGCTCGCAAAACCCGTTTGGCGCAGATAATTCACCACGTCCTCCACCAGCACCTCCGGAGCGGAAGCGCCGGCCGTCACCGCTACCGTGGTGACGCCGTGCAGCCACCGGGGATCGATGGCGTTGGAGTTGTCGATCAGATATCCAATGGTGCCCAGGTTGCGCGACACCTCAACCAGGCGGTTGGAATTGGAGCTGTTCGTGGAACCCACAACCAGAACCAACCCGGCCTGGTGCGCCACGTTGCGCACAGCCACCTGGCGATTCTCCGTGGCGTAGCAGATATCCTGCGAGTGCGGCCCCGCGATATGGGGAAACTTCACCTTGAGCGCATGAATGATGTCGCGCGCCTCATCGAGCGAAAGCGTGGTCTGGGTGAGATAGGCCACACGGTTCGGGTCAGGAACCTCGAGCTTCTCCACCTCGGCCACGTTCGAAACCACCTGAGTCACCTCCGGCGCCTCGCCCAGCGTGCCCTCGATTTCGTCGTGATCGCGATGCCCGATCAAGACCAGGGAAAAACCCTGCTTGGCGAACTTCACCGCCTCGATGTGCACCTTGGTCACCAGCGGGCAAGTGGCGTCAATCACCTTCAGATGCCGCTGCTTGCTCATCTCCCGCACCGCCGGGGAAACGCCGTGCGCAGAATAGATTACGCGCTGGCCGTCGGGTACTTCTTCGATCTCATGAACAAAGATCGCGCCCTTTTCCGCAAGCTCATTCACGACATAGCGGTTGTGCACAATCTCGCGGCGCACGTAAATGGGCGCGCCGAAGGTCTCGAGAGCAATCTTCACAATGTCGATCGCGCGCACTACCCCGGCGCAAAAACCTCGCGGTTTCAGCAACAAGACTCGTTTCTGGGTGGCGGACGTCCCGGTGGCGGTGCCGTTGGCGGTCGATTCGAGGACGGTACTGGTCACAGTCCCAGTATACCAGCCGACGTCCATCGGCAACAGCGAAGTATGGCCTCCCGTGAACGGCCCGGGAATTCCCTAGGTGCTTGCAGTTTCAAGATTTCCACTTCAGCTTTGCGCTCTGGCCAGCCATCCGTTCAGGTAGGCCGCGTCGGCCGGATCGGCGGCGGCGATGGCCTGATAGTGCGCCACCCGCGCTTCGATGAACGCCTTCACCAGCGCAGCCGCATCGGCTGCGTTCGCCGCCGCCAGCGTCTGCGGACCCCACCCCCCATCGACCGCAAGGCTGCCGCCCAGCGCGTTCAGCGCCTGTTGCAGCGTCTTCACCGCCGTTCCCGATCCGGCATTCACGCTGAAGTCGAAGACCCGTTTCGCTACATCGTCTGATCCGATTTGCGCGAGCCAGGCATTCCAGTACCGGCCCCGGTAAAAAGTTTCGACCGCCGGCTTACGCTCGCTCCTCGGCAGCGCGGCGATGGCGCTAAACTGCGCCGGCCACGCGCCGGAGTTGATGCCGCTGATGGCATGGCACGGCCCCGCAACGCCGGCCGGTGCAGCGTCCGGAACCGGCTCGCACGCCATCAGCGGATCTTCGAATTGCATCGCCCATTGAAAGGCCACTGGAAACTCAGCCACGGCGCGGCGCTCCTTTTCCATCCCGATGAATTGTTTTTTGCGATGGGTGAAATCCATCCTAGCGCCGGACCGCGAAATCATCTGCAAATCGCCCGCGCTGCGCGTGGGACCATGCCTGCGCGCAGGCCAGCGCGTAGTTTCGCCACCGCCCTCCATGACCGGATCAATTCCTGCCTTCCCGGTCACCATCCTTTTGCCTGCGAAGCGGCATCGTACTCTTCATGCCCGCCCTGGGCCCGTGGATGCGGCGGACGGCAAGGAAAAGGCCTTGGCTCAACGCAGGAGATGCGCGCATCCCGCGTGTTCGTGCGTTCCAGCCGGCGGAGGGAAATGCACGAGCGGCCACTGCGAAGGTGCTGCAGGCAAAACGGAGGCCGTCTGCACCTGTGGATGACCCGGGGACGCGAAGAGGCCATTCAACCATAAAGTTCGCGTGAGTGGATTAGATCTAGATTAGAGTTTT
>JASHUF010000163.1 GCA_030040175.1 Acidobacteriaceae bacterium | reverse complement strand
TCGCGCAAAACCAGGCAGGTTTGAGGATGCGTGACGCCCACCAGAATCGAAGGCGAACCGGGCACCCGGAGGGGTTGAGGGTAAAGGCGCCAGCGTGCCACGGAAGCCGCCATTGCGAGCCTGCGATTCCGGGGGAATTTTCCGGTTGGGCAGTAATTATGGGAACTTTAGCACTTCTCAATAAAATTTGTGTGCTTTTTAATCGAAATTCGACTATATTTTCTCTCCAACAATCCAATCGCAGCTGGAATGTTATGGGCCAGAGTCTTCGGGTCCTGGTACTGGTCCCCCATTTGCGCGGAGGCGGCGCTGGAAAGGTCGCCACTCTGGTCGCCGGAGGTCTGTCCAAAGAGAAGTACGAGGTTCACCTGGGTCTGGTTACCGAGGCGAATCGAAACTTCGACAACTTGCCGCCACCGGTCATCGTTCATGCGCTGGGTGGGCGCAGGGTTCGTTCCGGAGCCATTCCGCTGGTCCGCCTCGTCCGCCGCATCCGGCCGGACGTCATCCTTTCCGGCGCAGCTCATCTTAATTTTCTCGTGCTTCTGCTTCGACCGCTTTTTCCTCGCAAGACGCGGGTCCTCGTGCGGCAGGACGTCACGGTCTCTTCGGTTCTCAAGTTTGGGAGCGTGCCGTGGTACACCTCTTTGCTTTACCGCTCCCTTTACCGCCGGGCCGACCACGTCATCTGCCAGTCGCATGCCATGGCGGACGATTTGGCCCGCGAGCTGCGCATGGGGAAGGAGCGCATCGCCGTGCTTCCGAACCCGGTGGACCTCGACCAAATCCACGCGGTGTGCGGCGCGACGGGCCAGCCGTCGGCCTGGTGGACAGGTCCGGGGCCGCACCTGCTGGCCGTGGGAAGGCTCGCCCGCGAAAAGGGATTCGATCTTCTGCTGGAAGCACTCGTCACTGTCCGGGAACGGTTCCCGCGGACCGACATGATTATTGCCGGCGCAGGCCCGGAGGAAGGAGCTTTGAAAGCGCAGTGCCGTTTGCTTGGCCTGGAGGGGGTGGTCCGCCTTCCCGGCCATGTGCAGCGGCCTTACATTTTTTATGCCGGGACTTCCCTGTTTGTGCTTTCGTCGCGCTATGAGGGCATGCCTAATGCGCTTCTTGAGGCCGCGGCCGGCGGGCTGCCCATCGTGGCCACGCCGGCATCGGGCGGTGTCGTCGACCTGCTGCGCAACCGGCAGAAGGCCTGGCTCACGCCGGAGATTTCCGCTGTCTCCCTCGCCTCTACGCTGGTAAAGGCCCTTGAAGCGCTGAACCCGGGCCATCGGACCCATCGCAGTTTTTCGCCCGCAGGAGCACCTGAAGCCTGGCGCAACGTCCCATGACGCCCCCGGGCGACCGCTCGGACCCGGCGGACCTGCGGATAAACGACAATACAGCCCGCCATGGCGGACCGGAACTGCGGCAAAACCATTCCACAGCGTTTTTGACCTCTTGACATTTCTCGTCTAAAGATGTTTTCTTTGGGGTACTGATTCCACTTCTTTGAGCGACATACCCGCAGCTCCGGGTTCGCCCTGGACTTACGCATCGAGAATGCAGCTCAGGCGGAGACACACCCACCTGCGCTGGCAGCTTATTTATCGCCCCACGGGCCACTGAGCGACTCGCTCATCGAGCATGTTCCCTCCATGCGGTTGCGATGCCTGACCTGGTTCGAAGGCGATTGCATTCGTCGGAGGGGCTGTGATCGGCCGTTGTTTTGGCGCCGCGCTTGCGGCGTTGTTTCTCACATTTTCGTTCCCTCGTCACGCATGGAGCTGGCTGCGCAGCCGCAGGCAACGGAGAGCCGCCGCCGGTAACGCCGAATCGCAGGAGCGCGGCCTTGCGAGCGGGCCGGTGGTGCGCCCGGAACCGCTGCGCGAACCCGTGGAGGGGGAGTTCGCCTTCGCGTCGGCCATCGCCGCCTATGAAGAGCTGATCGACGCCGCCTGCCTCGAGGCAAGCGCCGTCCATGTGGCCATGGTGATTCCCACCCTCGACCGGATTGCCGGGGCGGAACGGCAGCTCCTGCTGCTGGCGGCGGGGATGCGCCGGCAAGGATGGCGCGTGACGGTGGTTGCGCTGGCGGGCACAGGCGGCGCAGCCGCCGCGGAATTGCGCGCCGCAGGCGTCGACTTCCTCAGCCTGGGCATGCGCAAAGGATTGGCCGATCCGCGGGGATGGACGCGCTTCATCGCATGGCTCCGGCGCAACAAGCCGGACGTCGTCCACGCCCACTTGCCGCACGCCGCGTGGCTGGCCCGCTGGTCGCGCCTCTTTGCGCCCGTGCCCGTCGTCATCGACACCCTGCACAGCTCCTCAACGGGCGGACCCGGCAGGCGCGTGGGCTACCGGCTGAGCCGCGCTCTTCCTGACCAGGTGACGGCGGTGAGCCAATCGGTCGCCGACGCCCACATCTCCGCCCGCCTGGTGCGCAGCTCGGCCTTGACCGTCCTGCCCAACGGGGTCGATGTCGAGGAGTGGCAGCCGGATGCCCAGGTGCGTGCGGAGGTCCGCAGGGAGATGGGCCTGGAGGATGCGTTCCTGTGGCTGGCCGTGGGACGGCTGGACATGGTGAAGGATTATCCGACGCTGCTCAAGGCGATGGCTGCCGTGCCTCCGCCTGCCCGCGTGGTGATCGCCGGCGCCGGGCCGCTTCTGAATAATCTGGCCCGACTCTCTTCGCATCTTGGACTCTATGAACGCGTGCGCTTCCTCGGCTTTGAGGCCAATATCAAGCACTGGTATCGCGCTGCGGATGGTCTCGTGCTCTCCTCGCGCTGGGAAGGGCTGCCGATGGCGCTGCTGGAAGCGGCGGCTTGCGGTCTGCCGGCGGTGGCCACCGACGTTCCCGGAAGCCGGGAAATTGTTCTTGAAGGAGAAACCGGCACGCTGGTGCCGCCACTCGATGCCTCAGCGCTTGCCTGGGCCATGACGGCCATGATGCGGACTTCGCCCGAAGAACGGCGCAGGATGGGCGCGCGCGCACGGCAGCGCGTGGTGGAGCACTTCAGCCTTGCAGCGTGCTTCGAACGCTGGGATGAGCTCTATTGCGCGTGGCTAAGCAGGAAATCGCGTGAATCCGCCGTTCGCCGGGTGGCAGCGGCTAACTCCAGGTGTGCTTCTGTTGGCGCTCCGCCAGGCGTCTTTTGACGCGGCCCATCAGGATGCGCCGCAGCGCCATCTGCGCGTAGATCTGCTCGCCCACCGTGAGTGCGCCCCGGGGAAGTTCGGCCACGACGGAATCGACCGACGTGAATTGGTGAGCGTGACCGCGAAGAAACGCCCGCAGCGCTTCAACCTGTGCCGCGCTGGCCGTATTGGGATGAATGCAGATGGTCCACAGGCCCTGCGCCTTCTCGAGCGGCGCCCAGAGCTGCTGCGGAATCCAGGTAAGGCCGCCGCGCACGAAGGGAACGCGGGCCAGGCCATCGGACAAAAGGTGTATGCATTCGTCCTTGAGGGCGCGGAGGGTGTTGCCGTCGAACCCGTGCATGGGCGCGACCCAGATCTTGGGATTGAGTCCGTGCCGGCGCAGAATATCCAGGCCTTCCGAGATCCAGGTGCGCTGCCAGTGGCCGGGAACGCCGGCGAACTCCGAGAAGCGCTGAAGCGGCACAAAGCTGCGCCCGCGGCTTTGGCGCAGATGATGATACCCGTGCAAGCCGATGGTGGCGCCGGCCTGCTCCAGGGTGCACAGTTCGCGCCAGAACCGCGCATCGGCGGGTGAAACCCTCAATTCCCGGTCGAGGTTGTCGGGAACCACGGCGAGAATCGGGCGGATGTGAAATTCGTGAATCAGGGCGCGGCATTGCCGCCATCGCTCGCGGGCGACGGTGGGGCAGAGATCGTCGAAGCGAAGCAGATACCTTGCCGGCGTGGGCAGAAATGCGCTTGCCGTCTTCATCGAAACACGTCCTGAACTTACGCGCCCGGCTGCGAAGCCAGGCGGGGAAGCGGCCATCCCGCAACGGGCGCATCGATTACGGGGAAAACTTGAGCGAACTCGCGGGGGCTCTCGGCTGCGAGACGGCCCGCGAGCGCCATGAGAGCCATCAGCAACCAGGTGGTCCGGCTCTCCTCCACGGTTGCGACCATCGCTGTCACCATCCACACCAGCAGCGCCGTGGCCAGGGCAATGCGCAAGGCGCCGTTCGTGGCCAACACGGCGCGCGCGGCCAGGGCAACGATGCACGCGGCCATGCACAGGGCGCAAAGCCCGCCGGCGACGGCGATGGATAGGGCGGTGTTGTGTGCGGTGTCAATGGGTGCAAGGCCCGCGGCGTTTACGAATGTGCCTGCCCCCGTGCCCAGGAGCGGCGCCTGGCGGAAGGCGTGCCAGCCTGCGGACCATATGTTGAGGCGCTGGTTCAAGTCGCCGCCGGCAAGCTGCGCCGGGATGGTGGCGAGGCGGGCGAAGATGGCTTGAGGAACGAGCAGCCACGCCGCCGCCGCCATTGCCGGCAGGCCGAAGAGCGCAGCCAGCGCGGCGCGGGCGTGCCCGCGCGCGAGGAGGGGAATGCATCCGGCCAGGGCCACCAGCGCAGCCAGAAAACCTCCGCGCGAAGCAGTGAACAAAACCGCCAGAAGGCCGAGCGGCAGGTAACCGGTGGCCAAAAGGCGCCAGGGCCGGCGCGCTTCGCAGCGCGCGAGCAGGCAGGCGAACGGAAACCCGAGATCGAGAAAGCGGGCGACATCGTTGGGATCCTGCCCGTAGGCGGCAAAGCGGATCTGACCGGCGGCAATGGCCTCGGGCGAGCCGGCATTGACGAGCGTGAGCGTAGCCAGAACCCACGAGCCGGCTACATAGGCACGCAGAAGGCTGCGCAGATCGGCGGGCGTCTCGGCAAACTCCCACACCAGCCACACGATCATCATCTCCTGAAAAAAGGCGCGCATCTTCGCCAGCGTAGCCGCGGAATCGATGGTCCAGAACGAGGTGAAGCAGAACCAGAGATAGAGGGCGAGAACCATCCACTGCATCGATTCCCAGGTGCGTACGCGCCCCGCCTGCAGGACGGCGGGAACGGCAGCGAGCAGCAGCAGGATTCCCAGGATGCGCGCCACATTGCCGAGCGGCTCGCCCAAATCGAGCGAATACTCCCAGGGAATGGCAAAGGCCGTCAGCAGCAGAAGAACCCAGGCCATCTTTCTCATGCTCAATACCTCTGCGAATAGACCAGCGCGGAGTAAATCGTGACGCCGATGGTCGATTGCACGGCCGACTCCAGCGTGCGGTTCATCAGGTTTTTGGCAAACGAATCGGGCACGAAGATGATGTCGCCGTCGCGAACGGGCTCGTCGGGGTCCTGGCCGCGCAGCAGGCGCTTGAGGTTGAGCGCGGTCAGGGTGCGGCCGTCTTGCTGCTCGCGCACCAGCACGGCTTTGCCCAGCGCGGCGTTCTGCGTGGGACCCCACGCAAGGGCGACCGCCTGCACAACCGTCAGCTTTTGCGCCGGATCGAGAGGAAATCCTCCCGGCCGGATCACATCGCCGACCACGTAAACCAGGCCGGCACGGCTCACCTCGACCGTGTCTCCCGCGCTGAGCTCCGGGTTGTGGCCGGGAGCAGCATCGGCTCCGCCGGGCGAGAGAAGCACCGGATGCGGCGTCTGTGGATCGTCGCGATGAACCACGATCACCAGGCGGCCGGCATCGGGCGCAAGACCTGACGCTTCGGAAATGAGATCGAGCAGTTGGTGATGCACGCCGTAGGGATATATGCCGGGGTGCGTCACCTCACCGAGCACGCTCACATCCTCGCCTGCGTAATAGGTCACGACCACCGCGACCAGCGGATGAAGCAGCACCCCTTTGGCCAGGAGCGCCGCTTCGATGGCGTGTGCCGCGGCCTGCTCGTCCATCCCGCCGATCTTGACCTCACCCACCATGGGCAGCGTGACGGTGCCTGCGGCGGAGACGCGCACGGCGGAATGAAAGCCCGGCGTGTGATATTCGCTGATGTCGAGCCAGTCACCGGGCGCGATGGGCGCGGGCATCGGCGGCTGGCCGGCTATCTGGTATTGGGTGGACGCAGGCGGTACGCCGGGCTGGTTCCACACGGGCGGCGCTTGCTGCGGGTTGGGTTGGCTGCGGGTCTCCCCCGTCTGCGGAAGACGGACAACACCCGAAGGCAATCCCGAAGTGTTAGGCGTGGGCGGCTGAGGGTGCAGGTACCCACAGGCGGCACACAGAGCGAGCAGCGCAACCGCCGCGTGCAGTTTGGTCGGATGAAGGGTTTCGAGCATGAGCGCGCCTCCCACGGCAATCCAGATTCCGGCAAAAAAGGTGATGCCCAGGTAAAGCGGCAGATCGGGTGCAACCGGCTTTACCGGCTGGCGGGCGTAGTCGACCACCTCGAGGTTCGAGGTGTGAACGCCGGCGGCCAATCCGGCCTCCTCAGCCTTTTCGAGCACTCTCATGTACAGCTCGTGGCTGGAATTGGCCTCCTGCCGCATCGCCGCGTACTCGGTCTCCGCCTGCTCCTGGTTGAGGTTCTCGCCGGTAATCTCTTCGAGGCTCTTGCGCATCATTTGCTCCCGGTCAGCCGCGGCCTGCCAGTTGCTGCGGAACCGCTCCACCAGCCGCGCATCCTCGGCTTTCTTCTGGCCATCGAGATCGTCGAGCTGGCGCCCGATCTCCACCACGCGGGGATAGCCGGGACCGTATTCTGCGCTGAGCTGGGCTTTCTCCTGTTCGAGATCGCTCTGCCGGGCGCGAATCTGCTGGAGCAGGGCGGTGGAAAAACTGCTGCCGGCCGATTGCAAATGCGGGTCGGCGGCGATGACGAGTTCGGGGTCGCCCTGCGCCGCGGCGCGATACTCCGATTCGCTTGAGATTCGATCCGCCGTGGCCGCAACCAGCTCGCGGCCGAGCTCATTCATCTCCACCCAATCGGGGTTGTGATCGTCCGCGCCCGTCTGGCCGTTGGAAAGTGTCTCCGGCTCGCTGACGATGCCGTGGCTGCGCTCGAACTGCGCCAGGCGCAGGTCATCCTGGTCCACGCGCGCCTTCAATTGCTTCAACTGCCCCGTGAGCCAGCCGGACGCCTGCGCCGTGGCCGCAATCTGCTCTTCGCCGGCCTGGTCGCCGTAAGCGCGGATGAGCGTGTTGACCACGGCGGCCGAAAGAGCCGCGTCGCGCGAACGAAAGCGGACCTCGATGAGCAGAGTCCGCGGAATGGTCTGGACATCGAGCCTGCGCGCAAAGTGCTCCAGCAGCCAGGCCTGTGCGCCGGGGCTGGGATTCTCGGCGCGGAAAGCGGGAAATCGCCGCGCAAAGCCGCCGCGAAAGCCCGGCTCCTGGTAAAGCTTGAGCTCGGCGATGGTTTTCCAGGCGAGCTCCTCGCTGCGCAGAACGCCGGCCAGGGTCTCCACAGCCACCGGCGCGCCCAGGATCGACGCCGGCGTCTGCGCGTCCGCTCCGTCCAGGCTCAGGGAAGATGCCGGTGCCAGGCGCAGCGCGACCCTGGCTCTGGCCTCGTATTCATCGGGCGCGATCAGGCAATAGAGCAGACAGGCGAGCAGCAATCCGCCTTCGATGCCAAGAACGGCGCGGCGCCGGCGCACCAGCACCTCCCACAGAGCCCGCAGCGAAGTGCTGGCGTCGTGGCGGCTGACTTCGTGGCGGCTGGCCGCGTCCTCAGAGGGGGTGCTGGGTTCGTGGGGCAAATCCTGCCGATTTCTGAGATCGTCAGGCAAAGCCGGGTACCTCGGTCCCAAAACCTCTCGCAGCCTGTGCCCGAAACACAGGTCCGCATCACCATACAAGAGGGGGATTCCCGACAGGTTTGTCTATGCGAGGGGGGTTTTGAGTGTTATACAACACAATGGGGAAAATTGGCTCAGGAAAATAATCGATCAAAGTTTTTTTGCCAGCTTCCGGGGAGCAGCTCGGAAGCTGGGTAGGCCGTCGCCAATTTCCAGCCCCGGCGGTTCCGAAAACCAGCCCGCGCTAGATTCACAAAGTCCTCGCCAGCCTTCGCTTCTTCGTGGTATTCGTGTTTCATCTCTCGCTATTTCCCCTCTACACGTTGGGCGCAGGTATGTATTGGTTTCAACGCTGGTTTGAGAAGATCGTCGAAGTGCTTCGCTCTGAATCCAGCGTGATTCAAGAGACGGTCCACAGCCAAGGAGACGCTATACGCCTAGACCGCGAGTCCGCCCAGCGCGAGCAAAATGAAGCCGCCCGGATCATTGCCGCTGCCATAGATAACGCTTCTGAGGCCGCAGCCAATTATGAGCACTCCCAGCGCCAAAAAGAGTACCGGCTTCAAGTATTTCTTATGATTTTCACCGTCGTCGCCGCATTGGGCGCGGTCGCCGCTGCCATCGGCTCGTGGCGCGCCCTTCCCGAAATTAAGGAGAGCGCCGATGCTGCCCATACTTCCGCACAAACGGCGGCTAACGAATTGGAGGCTCTCAAGGATATCCAAAGTGCGGAATTGGTGGTGGATAAACTAGACGCTGATCTGGCTCCGTCGCGCACAAATACCCTTGGAAGGATGGTTGATCTCACGCCGAAGCAGTTTGATATTAGGGCCACTCTGACAATTAGAAACGCCGGACCAACTGAGGCTAAAGAGATTTTCATCATGAAAAATGGCGGGAGTTTTGATACAAGGGACAACCCCGTGAGCTATCCTCCGTGGGAATGGAGCGCTCCGATGCCCTTCGCGAGAGGTCGCAGACTGGCACCAGGGGCAACATTCATCTACAAACCCATGCTCCCATCCTCTTTGGCGGAAGGAGTTTCGACCGGAGGGCGAATCCCATATTTCACAGTTGGAATCAGCTGGCGCGATATTTTTGGACGCCCACACGTTATTACGGAATGCGATTACTACGCCGCTTACACCAACACTTGGGAGACACCTTGTTTTTGGACTGCGAGTCCTCCGAAGCAGCAGACAAACGGCAAAAAGTAGGACGGCAACGCACCAGTATTTGAAGCGCTCCATCATCGAATTCTTTAAATGAAAGCGGCAGGATCAGATCAATCCGGTCGGACCGCCCGGTACCACTCCACCGTCCTCCGCAATCCCTCGCGGAAGTCCACCTGCGGCCGGTAGCCCAAAAGCGTCTCGGCGCGGCGAATATCGGCCAGCGAATCGCGGATATCGCCGGCGCGCGCCGGGGCGTAAGCCGGCTCGCCCCGGTAGCCGGTAAGCTCGCGCAGAATCGCGAAGGTCTCGTTCAGGGTAATGCGCGTGCCCGTGGCCACGTTCATCACCTGCCCTGAGACCTTCTCCGCCGGCGCCGCGGCCGCCAGCAGGTTGCCGTGGGCGACGTTCTCGATAAAGGTAAAATCCCGGCTCTGCCCGCCGTCGCCGTAGATGGTCGGCTGTTCGCCCGCAAGCAGGCGCCGGCAAAAGACGGCCAGAACCCCGGAGTATGGGGAAGCGGGATCCTGGTAGGGGCCGAAGACGTTAAAGTAGCGCAGGACCACGGTTTCGAGTCCGTAGACGCGGGTAAACGCGCGCATGTAGTGCTCGCCCGCCAGTTTGGCCACGGCGTAAGGGCTGATGGGGTTGGGCAGCATCTCCTCGTGTTTGGGCAGGGTGGGCGTGTCGCCGTAAGCCGAGGACGAGCCGGCATAGATCACGCGGCGCACTTTTGCGTCGCGCGCGGCTACCAGCAGGTTGAGGGTCGCGTTGACGCAGTTGTCATTGGTTTCAGCCGGGGCGGCCACGGAGCGCGGAACCGAGGCCAGCGCGGCCTCGTGAAGGACGATTTCGACGCCGGCGCAGGCGCGCGCACAATCTGCCGGCTTGCGCAGATCGCCTTCCAAGAACTCCATGGCTTCGAGTCCAACGAGATTCGCCCGCTTGCCCGCGATGAAGCTGTCGATGCCGCGGACGGAATCGCCGCGCGCGAGCAGCGCTGCAGCAATGGAGCGGCCGATGAAGCCGGCGGCTCCGGTAACCAGGTATTGAGGCAAGGCATCACTCCTCTGCGCAGGGCACGGGCCGTTCGAAGTGCCTCAGTTTGAGCTGCTTTGAAAGGGCACGGCTTCAGCCGTGCCGCAAACCGCTCAAAAGGAACCCGGGCTTTACGGCATTTTCTGAGTTACTGTGTCCTTTTCATT
>JASHUF010000162.1 GCA_030040175.1 Acidobacteriaceae bacterium | reverse complement strand
TCCACATCGACCCCGTCCCTTAGAATGATTGTTCATACCTGGAGGATCGCGTGAAGCGTCGCCAGTTTCTTGCCGCTTCGTTTGCCACTTCGGCGCTCGCCTTGGGCGGCGAGAGCGCCGCGCAACCGGCTCCGGCGCCGGCGCGCGAGTTCTATCTGATTCGCCGTTACAACTTGCGCAGTGGACCCCAGCTCAAGCTGACCGAGGACTATTTTGCGCATGCGCTGATTCCGGCGCTCGCGCACATGGGATTGGGACCGGTGGGCGCGCTCCAGCTCGACTTCGGAGCGGAGACGCCGGCGTACTTCCTGATTGTTCCCGGCCCCACGGCGGACGACCTCGCAGCGCTCGATCTGAAGCTGAGCGCGGACCAGAGTTTTCTCGAGAGTGCGGCGCCGTTCTGGGATGCGACCGCGGCTGCCCCGGCGTTTGAGCGCGTGGAGTCGTGGCTGCTCAAGGCATTCGCAGGCTGGCCGAAGGTCACGCCGCCGGCCAACGCCCAGGAAAAGCGGATCTTTCAACTGCGCACCTACGAGAGCCCCTCGAACGGCGAGCACGTGCGCAAAGTGGAGATGTTCCACTCCGGCGAGTTTGAGATCTTCTTAAAATCCGGCTTTCATCCCGTATTCTTTGGCGATACGCTCGTCGGCTCGCGCATGCCCAGCCTGACTTATATGCTGTGCTTCGGCGATCTGGCGGAACTCGAAGCCAAGTGGGATGCATTCCGCAACCATCCGGAATGGAAAAAACTCTCAGCCAATCCGCGCTTTGCCTTCGACGCGATCGTGAGCAACATCAGCAACCTGCTGCTGAGCCCGCTGGATTGCTCCGCAATCTGAAGAGCCCGGGTCTTGCAGATCGGATTGGGACGAGTGGCCAAAAATGCGCCTGGGCACCGATTTCATGGCGGCAAATTGAGAGCGGCACTATAATCGCGGCATGCGATTGCTGAGCGAGCCGCGGCGGCGTTGGGTGGCGTTCCTGGCGGTGGGAGTGCTGCTGTTTCTCGGCCTGCTGGGTGCGCTGCAGGCTTTCAACACCTCGAGCGTTCGCATTCTCAGCCCGGAAACATCAGGGGAAACGGTCGCTTACACGGCGCTCACTTTTCTCATTTTTCTTCTTCTGCTGCTGCTGCTTGTTCTTCTGCTGCGCAACATCCTCAAGCTTTATGCGGATCAGAGCGGAAACGCTCTGGGAGCGCGGCTGCAGACCCGGATGATGGTAGGCGCGGCGCTGATCGCGCTGACTCCCGCCGTCTTCATGTTCCTGTTCAGTTTCCAACTGATGAACCGGTCGATCGACCGCTGGTTTTCGCCCAACACCTCCGAGCTGCGGGAGGATTCGACGCGGGTGGTCGAGCAGCTGGCGCAATATGTTGCCAGCAACGCGCGCGTGGAGGCGGAGTCCATTGCGGCTTCCGGCGCGCCGGACCAGGAGCTGCCCGAGCTCGAGGACGTGCTGGTCTCGCACCGTATCACGCTGGCGGGCGGTTTTGTCCTGGTGTACAGCAAAGATTCCCATTTGCTGGCCGGCTTTCAGGCGCCTGCGGAATCGAGCGCGGCCAGCCTTTCCGCGAGGCTGGACCAGGATGGCCATGGAGCGACGACTGCGCTGCGGGGGCCGCTCTCCACCGCGCTGCTTGAGGCGGCGCAGCGCAACGACGGGCCGATCGTCCGCGTGGCCGGGCAGGAATACGCCCTGGGCATCGCGGACACCGCTTCGGGAAAAGCCGTGGTGGTGGCGCTGCCCATGCCGCAGGGCTTGAGCCAGACGGCCGCGCAGATTCGTTCCAGCGCTGCCGAGTACTGGCAGCTTTTTCGCACGCGCAACCGTTTGCGAACGAATTTTTTTCTCGCTCTGCTGCTCATAACGGCCGTGGTCTTCTTCTCAAGCGTCTGGATCGCGCAGCTCTTGTCAAAGCAGATCACGCGGCCCGTGGAGGCGCTGGCGGATGCCATGGACGAGATCGCGGCGGGCAAATACGAGCAGCGCGTGGAGGCCGTCGCGACCGGAGAGATGGGCGACCTGGTGCGCTCCTTCAACCACATGGCCTCCGATCTCGAGGCCAGCCGCAAGCTGGCCGAAAGTTCGTCGGCGCAGTTGACGGCGGCCAATCAGGCCATCGAGGAGCGGCGGCGCGAGCTGGAGACGATTGTCGAGACCATTCCTTCGGGGGTGGTCACGCTGGACGGCTACGGCGTGGTGTTGCAGTCGAACCGCGCGTTTGCTGCCCTGATGGGCCTGCGCGAGGATGGTGACTTCAAGGGCGAGCGGATCGACAATCTCATTCCCCCGGAGTGCCTGGAAGATCTTTCCGGGGTGATCCGGCGCGGGCAGCGCATGGGCGCCGCGTCGACGGAGACCGAGTTTCACGCGCACGGGCGCACCAGTCATCTGGCCATCACCAGCGCGCGGCTTGAACTGGCCAATGGGCATGCGGGCAGCGTGCTGGTGGTGGAAGACACCACCGAGCTGCTGCGCGCGCAGCGGCAGCTGGCGTGGAAGGAAGTGGCGCAGCGCGTGGCCCATGAGATCAAGAACCCGCTCACGCCCATTGCGCTTTCGGCCGAGCGCATCGCGCGCCATCTCGATCGCGGCCAGGCTGACTCGCCCAGCATCATCCGCAAATGCAGCGAGGTGATTCTGGGCTGCGTAGGCACCCTGCGCACGCTGGTGGATCAGTTCTCCGCGCTGGCGCAGTTTCCGGCGCCGCAACCGCGCGCCTGCGATCTGAACCAGGTGGCCGAAGAGGCGCTGGCGCTGTTCTCAGACCGGCTGCAGGGCATCCTCGTGCAGCGCGACTTCGAACCCGGCTTGCCGCTGGTGCTGGCCGACCCGGAAGCCATCCGGCGCGCGCTGGCCAACCTGATCGATAACGCAGCCGAGGCCATGCAGGGCAGCCTGCTGCGTCTGCTCGGCGTGCAAACCGCGCTCAGCGAGGACGGCGCTGCCGTGGAAGTGGCCGTCTCCGATACCGGGCACGGGCTTACGGACGAGATTCGTGAACGGTTGTTTCTTCCCTTCTACTCCACCAAGCACCGCGGCACCGGACTCGGTCTCTCCATTGCAGCCAAGATCGTACAGGAGCACGGCGGCTCCATCCGCGCCGAATCGAACAGCCCCAAGGGCGCGCGCTTTCTCGTGCGCCTGCCGCTGATGGAGCCAGGCGCGCCGGCTGCGCTTGAGGGCGGCGCGCAGACCGGCGCCAGGACCGTGGTCCAGGGGCTGCCTTAGGGCCTGCTAACACCATTAGGACGGCAGCGGCGGGAGCGGATTTTTTCGAGTGCGCGAAGCGAGGAGTGGCAAATGTTGAAACATTTTAGCGACGAGCGACAAAGCAATCGGGAAAATCCGCCCCGTCCCTTTGGGCTGCGGCGAAAATCAGGCCATACTTTGTCGTCGGCCTTGACTGGGGTCCTGCCACAGCCTGCGGCCTCCGCCTGGTCTCCACCCCACGGAACAACTGTTCCGTGGGGACCCCGGTCGTATGGCCCGATTTTCGCTGGCAGCGCTGTTCGCCTTAATAGTGTTAACAGGCCCTAAATGGATCACATCCTGGTGGTCGACGACGAAGCGGAGATACGCAGCTCGCTCGAGGAGATTCTGCGCGAGGAGGGCTACAGTGTGGCCGGCGCGGCCACGGCGGCCGAGGCCGCGGTGCTGCTTCAGGACGCGCCCTACGACGTGGTGCTGCTCGACATCTGGCTTCCTGACCGCGACGGCCTGGACGTTCTCGCCGATGTGCGCAAGATCGCCGCGGAAAGCCGGCCGGAGGTGGTCATCATCAGCGGCCACGGCACCATCGAGTCCGCGGTGAAGGCCACCAAGCTGGGCGCGTACGATTTTCTGGAGAAGCCGCTTTCGCTCGAGCGCACGCTGATCGTGCTCAAAAACGCCGTGGAAGCGCGCCGGCTGCGCACGGAAAACGAGGAATTCAAGCGGCAGTTCAGCGTAGGCTCCGTGCTCACGGGCGAGAGCGTGCCCGTCAAGGCGCTGCGCCAGCAGATCCGGCTGATGGCCCCCACCAACGGCCGCGTGCTCATCTACGGCGAATCGGGTACGGGCAAGGAGTTGATCGCCCGCGCCATCCATGCCGAGAGCCTGCGCCGCGACCGCGTCTTCGTGGAGCTGAACTGCGCCGCCATTCCCGAAGCGCACATCGAGACGGAACTCTTCGGCTATCGCCACGGCGCGCGGCAGGAAGGAGGGATGGGCGGGCCGAGTGAGCAGCGCGTTCTCGACCAGCGGGGGACGCTGGAGCGCGCCGACTCGGGCACCCTGTTTCTGGACGAAGTGAGCGACATGAGCCTGAAGACGCAGGCCAAGGTGCTCAGCGCACTCGACGAGCAGTTGTTCACGCCCGTGGGCGGAACGCAGCCGCTGCGCGTAGATGTGCGCCTGATCGCTTCCACCAACAAAGACCTCGAAGAGGAGATTGCCAAGGGAAATTTTCGCGAGGATCTCTTCTACCGGCTCAATGTGGTCCCGTTTTTCGTGCCTCCCTTGCGCGAGCGCAAGCAGGACATTCCCCTGCTCGCGCGCGAGTTTCTGGCCGAGTTCGGCCGCCAATACGGACGGCCGCGCATGGAGATCGGCGAAGAGGCGCTCGCCAGCCTGGCCGCGTACCACTGGCCGGGCAACGTGCGCGAGCTCAAAAACGTGATCGAGCGCGTGCTCATCCTTAATCCGCGCGTGCTGCGCATCGAGCGCAAGCACCTGCCGCCGCTCACGCACAAGTCTGGCTCGCGCTCCACTGAAGAGTTCTCCACGCTGCAGCAGGCGCGCGACGCCTACGAGCGCGAGTACATCCAGAAGAAAATTGAGGAGGCGCGCAATAACATCAGCCACGCGGCCGAGATACTGGGCCTGGAGCGCAGCCATCTTTACCGGAAGATGAAGGCGCTGGGCATCGCGGTGCGCGAGTGATGGGCGCGGACCGGGGGTCAGTCCTCCGCGCGCCGGCCGCGGGAGTGGCTGCGCCGGTCGAGCGAGTTTACTCGGCGGTCGAGGGTGAGCACGCTGCACTCCTCCCGGCAGGCGCTTGCCTCGGCTGAGGCCGCATGGCCGTTCCGGCGTACGGCCCGCCAATCGAGGGGCCGTTCCATTGATCTCGAAAGAATCGCTGCTTCGGCATCGAAGGCCTGCGGTTCTCCGGGGCGTGCAGCTGCGGCCGCTGCGGATTCCGAACCGCTGGTGAGCAGTTTATTCAGCACGGGCAAATTGGCGCGCTGTGTCTCCACAAAATCCACGCCATCGGCGGTGAGCGTGAATTCAAAGTTGTCGGCACGGGTGACGTAGCCTTTTTTCACCAGGTACCAGGTGGTGAAATCGAGATAATCGCGGGGAAAGCCCATGCGGGATTCAATCTCGGCCAGCGGCACTTCGGGCATGCCGGGGTTGGTGCGGCGGCGGTAATAGAGCACCGCGAGCACGGCCAGGCGGCGATTGAGCTCGCCGTCGAGCGAGTCCATGAAGTCGATGGACGTGGACAAGGGAGCGACGTGCACCGGCTCCCTTTTGCGCGTGGCATCGTATTCTGCCCGGCGCTCCGGGTGGGAGAGGACGTCGTAGGCGGTCTTCAGTTGATGAAACATCTCCGCATCGCCCGACTGGGGATTGTCGGGGTGCAGCCGGGTCGCGAGAAAGCGATAGACACGATGGATGGTGTCGGAATCAGCGTTGGGGCTAATCTGCAAAAACTCATAGTAATCTGGCATCTCGACTCGAGATCCTTTTTTAGTTATAGATACCTCCCGATTTTATCTCCCCCCTCCGGGGGAGCAAATAGCCCGATTGGGTCGAAATCGCAGTTACCTTGGTGTAAAGGAGCCACTCTGTCCGCAAGCGGACGACCATTTGCAAATCCGGACAGGCCGCGAGGCAGCGGGCAGGGCGAACAGGCGCAGATCGTGCTGTGAGTTGAACGGGTTGCACGGCCAAATGCGGCACCGTCTCTTGGCCGGCTGATTGCCTCGTCCGGGCGCAGGAATCAGGCGCGGAGGCAAGAGATGGCCTATTTTGAGCGGATTCGCGATGTGATCTCCGGCCCGTTCAGCCCGGAGGTGATCCGGCAGCGGACGGCAGCCGGATGGCAGATGATGTCCATTGAGTGGCGGCGCGAGCTGCCGGACGCGGAAGCGCCCTCCGAGGGCGTCTTCGATGAGGACATTCCCTACGGGCTGCGCATCTCCGACGATTGCGCGCGGCTCGAAGCCCACCCGGCCGAGCACCAGGTGCTGATGGAAATGATGGAGATGCTGGCTCAGGATTTCTCCTACTCAAGCATCGTGAGCAGCCTCAACGAAAAGGGTCACCGCATGCGCGACGGCCGGCCCTGGAACCGCATCGCGGTCTTCAAGATGATTCCGCGGTTAATCGAAGTGGGACCGCGTTTCTTTAACTCCGGCGAGTGGGAGCTGCGGCGGCAGCGGTTCGAGCGCGCCCGGCCGCCGGAAGCCTATTAGAAATGGCTGTGTAAAAGACGCTTTGAAAGATCGCGACTTTGGAGCTTCCTGAAAACCCGGCCGAAGGGGGTTTTGTAACAAGGGGTCGGCTTCAGCCGGCCCGTGTGCGACCCAGAATGAGAGCGGCCCTTAACCCCTTGGGGGATGTCGTCTGGCCGCCGGGAATTATTTATGTATCCATCTGCGCCGGCTGAGATCGGTCGGCGGCTCATTCTGCTGCAGGCGTCGCGGACTTGCGCTCTGCCGGTTTTGCCGTGCCGTTCGGCCTGTGCGTTGCGTAAAGGTACCAGCCCACCCACGCGGGCACCGTCCACAGGTAATACGGCGAGATGATGTTCACCTGCGCGTAGGCCTCGATGATTGCCGCCGCGTCGATCACCGCGAGCGGCACCCACGAGCGCTTCAACTCGACGGCGCGATAGAGCGCCGCCAGCACAAACGGGAGCAGGATGCACTCGTCCGTGAAGTAGCCGTAGGGCGCGCAGACGTCGGAGACAACAAGCAGGATTATTCCCTGATCCATCCAGTCCCAGCGGCTCCTGCGCGTCCAGAAATACCAGACGGCCCCCATGCAGCCCACAGCCAGCGGGACGAACTGCAGGCCGGTTACGTTGCGATCGATGAGATAACGAAGAGCCACGCCGAAGGTGGGGATGAAGACCTGCATCACCTGCGTCTGGCGCATCATGGCCAAGTACTGCGGCCAGGCGTGTGGATCGAACCAGAGGGTAATGGCGCAACTCAGGAGCAAGGCGCCGGCAAATCCGGCGAGAACGCGAAACGCTCTCCGGTAGACGGCCCAGAGCAGAAGGACCAGAGCGAAAACAAGGAAGAGATGCGGCTTGAGGGCGCAAGGCAAGAGAGCCGCGCCGGCCAGGCTGGGCCGCGTTTTGTGCAGATAAACGAAGAAGACGATGCCGGTGAGGAGGAAGATGCTCAATTGGCCGGAGATCAGGCAGACAATTGCGGGCGCAAAGGCAAAGCCGAGGACGTGGAGGCGGTTGTCCGGCCGGCCGTGAAGGCGCCAGAGCAGCCAGAGGGAGAGAGCCAGGCAGCCTATCAGAATCAGGAACCAGGCGATCCGGCCCGTCTTCGGTCTCATGAGGCCGAGGGGCAGCATGGGAAAAAGCACAGCGGGCGGGCTGAGGGAGATGCGGGGTTGCTTGGCGCCGAGCCCGGCGCTCTGCTCAAGGCGCACAATGGCGGGCACATCGTAGGGGTTGGAGCCGTGCGCGAGTTGCTGGCCCATGGCCCAGAATTCGATAAAGTCCTGCCCGGTGGCCTGCGCGTCGGTCTGCGTGAGGTACTCGACGCCGGCGACGAAAGCTGCGCCGGCGGCGATGATGAGCGCGGCGGCGAGAATGCGCCAGGGATTTCGCTTCGCCGGTTGGGCTTCGGTCGCGGGCAGAGTGGACTCCTTAAGAGAATGCGGACTGGCAGGGGGCTGCGCTCCCTTGATCCGATTCTCGCCGCCCGGCCCGTCTGCCGGAAGGGGAGTCAGCGCGGCGTGGTACACGGGGAGTTAAGGTAAGCGAATGGGCCGCCGGGACGGGCATTCTTTCCACAGGCCGAGAGGCCGGAGGAACGGCGTTTTCATTGACTCAGGGCCAGTTTTCCAGTATTCTGAAGATCTTGCGCGGTGTTGCGCCTGGGGTCTGTGTGCATGCAGACCGGACTCGGCCGGTGGATTCTCTTCGAGGGTCTGCCTGCGACAGGCCACCGGCTGCTGGACAGAAATGCGTCCGGCCAAGCCAGAGCCCGAAATCGGGCTAGCTCCCCGCAGTCCTCACCCGAACAGGTTTGTTTGGCAGTGGGCAGAACCTGAGGCTCGTGCTTTGCGCGTGCCGGGTGTACTTTGCGCGGGCAACGCGCAGAGACGTGAGAGATTGGATTTTTCTTAAAGCCGCAGGCAAGAGAAAGTACTCCGGGCGGCTGGTACTTGAGGGAAGAAGCGATGTCGACCTTTGTTCCGAGCGGCAAGGAGATCAGCCGCAAGTGGTACGTGATGGATGCGGCGGGCAAAACTCTGGGCCGGCTGGCCACCCGGGCTGCCGGCGTGCTGAGCGGCAAGCTGAACCCGCAGTATGTGCCGTACCTCGACATGGGCGATCATGTGATCGTGATCAACGCCGAGAAGGTGCGCCTGACCGGCCTGAAGGGCCAGAAAAAGACCTACCGGCGTTATACCGGCTTTCCCGGCGGGCTACGCGAGGAGTCATTCACGCGGCTGCTCGACCGCAGGCCGGAAAAGGTGTTGGAGGAAGCGATCAAGGGCATGTTGCCCAAGACCAAACTGGGACGCGCGATGGGCTCGAAGCTGAAGGTCTATCGCGGCGACAAGCATCCCCACGCGGCGCAGCAGCCGGTGGAGTTGAAGTAAGGCAGCTTCTAGCTGCTAGCTACTAGCTCCTAGCTTGTTCTTGCTGGAGCACACGTTCGAGGGAAGCCGAGGTGCTGGCCCGCGCACGGAGGAAGCTAGAGGCTAGAAGCTAGAAGCTAGGAGCTAAGAATCGAATGGCAGATCTGGTTCAGTATTACGGCACGGGGCGGCGCAAGGCGGCGATTGCGCGCGTGTTTCTGCGCCCGGGCACGGGCGAGTGGAAGGTGAACGGCAAGGCATTCGACGCCTATTTCGTCACCGAGCAGCAGCGGGTCTCGGCCAAGCGCACGCTGGTTGTGGCCGATCTGGCATCGAGCTTCGACGTGCTGACCACGGTGAGCGGCGGAGGCGTGGCGGCGCAGGCTGACGCGGTGAAGATGGGCGTGGCCCGCGCGCTGATTGCGTTCAACCCCGAACTGCGCAAAACGCTCAAGGGCGAAGGGCTGCTTACGCGCGACGCGCGCGTGAAGGAGCGCAAGAAATACGGGCAGAAGGGCGCCCGCAAGAGGTTCCAGTTCAGCAAGCGCTAGCGCACTTGCGAGCTTTGAGCTTCTAGCTCCTAGCTTTTAGCTCTTTCTTGCCAGACCAACGGGCCTCGGATTCTCGAAACGGTAAGCTCCGGCAAGGGAAAGCTAAGAGCTGGAAGCTAAGAGCTAGAAGCTGGTTTTTCACTCTCCCCGCAAGGGGCATCAATTCCGGCCCGAGGTACCGCCGGAATGCAGTCCACGAAGGAGGAACATTGGCCAATATCACCATGAAGGAGCTGCTCGAAGCGGGCGTTCACTTCGGGCATCAGACCAAGCGCTGGAATCCCAAGATGAAGGAGTACATCTTCGGCGAGCGCAACGGGATCTACATCATCGACCTGCAGAAGACGCTGAAGCTGTTCAAGGACGCGTCCAAGTTTGTCACCGATCTGTGCGCGCAGGGCAAGACGATTCTCTTCGTCGGCACCAAGCGCCAGGCCCAGGATGCGATTGCCGAAGAGGCCACGCGCGCGGGCATGCCGTACATCAACCAGCGCTGGCTGGGCGGCCTGCTCACCAACTGGGTGACGGTGCAGAAGTCGGTGAAGCGCCTTCAGGAGCTGGATGAGATGGCCGTGGACGGCCGCTACGAGCTGCTGACCAAGAAGGAAGTGATTCGCCTGGAGCGGGAGCGCAAGCACTTGCAGGCTAATCTCGCCGGCATCAAGACCATGAAGCGCCTGCCCGACGCACTCTTCATCGTGGACTCGAACAACGAGGCCATTGCGGTAAAGGAAGCGCGCAAGCTGGGCATTCCCGTGGTTGCGGTGGTGGATACCAACTGCGATCCCACGGTGGTGGATTACGTGATTCCCGGTAACGACGACGCGCTGCGTGCCATCCGCCTGTTCAGCTCGAAGATTGCCGATTCAGCGGCCGAAGGCGTGAACCTCGTAGGCGACAAGGCTTTTCAAGAAGAGGTGCCTGAGCCTGTTCCGGCGGCCGCCGAAGGCGTCACCGAGGAAAGCGCGCCGGTGGACGACGAGGGCTTCGAGGCGGCCTTGGGCAGCGGCGTGCGCAAAGCGCCGGCAACGGTTGCGGCTCTCGACGACGACGCGGCCGAAAGCGTACTGTGAACTTTCCCGTGCGCGCGAGCGCACAAGAGGACAAGCGTGGCCGCCCGGGCGTTTGCCACGCTTTTCTTTTGCAGTCATGCCGCGGCGCTGAATTTGACTCAAAAAACCATGGATGAGGCTGACCGTCAGCCGGGAAATGAGAGATGACGACAGTGAGTGAGAAGATCGCACCCAGTTTGGTCAAGGAACTGCGCGAGAAGTCCGGGGCGCCCATGGGCGACTGCCTGAAGGCTCTGCAAGAGGTAAAAGGCGATATGGAGGAAGCCTTCGTGGTACTACGCAAGCGGGGCATGGCCTCGGCGCAGAAGAAGGCCGCGCGCTCCACGAATGAAGGCCTGGTGGGCACGTACATTCATGCCGGCGGCAAGATCGGCGTGCTGGTCGAGCTGAATTGCGAGAGCGACTTTGTGGCCCGGACGGCGGACTTCCAGGAGCTGCTCAAGGAGATTGCCATGCACATCGCGGCCAGCGATCCGCGCTACGTGAAGCGCGAAGACGTCACCGCCGCAGACCTGGACCGCGAAAAGGACATTTACCGCGCGCAGACGGCGAGCATGGGCAAGCCCGCGCCCGTCGTCGAGAAGATCGTCGAAGGCAAGATGGCGAAGTTCTACGAAGAGGTCTGCCTGCTTGACCAGCCTTTCATCAAGGACCAGGCCGTCACCATCAAGGAGCTGATCGCGCAGAGGGTGGCCAAGCTCGGTGAGAACATCACCGTGCGCCGCTTTGCCCGCTTCAAGGTGGGCGCGCCGGACTGGACCGTGGCGCAGACCAGGGCGATCGAAGCCGCCGCGGAATAAAGACAAAGGCTCAACCGAGGGTGACGGTCTAGGCTGTATCGACATAGGGGCAGGCGGAAAATAGAGGGTTTGTCATTCTGAGCGTGAGGATGAGACTGTCATCCCGAGCGACCGAGCGCAAGCGCGAGGGAGTCGAAGGATCTGCGGTTGCTTTTCCTTCTTACGCCGCGTACGGCGCCTAATTTCCAACCTTTTTGCCGGGACTATCTGTCGATAAGGCTCTAGGCGAGTGCGTCACGCCGTCGTCTCTGGAAAACGGCCACCAAGACAAAAGGCAGGCACGAAACTGTGCCTGCCTTTGCGTTCTCACGCTCGTATCGCTGGTGGATGATCACTCGCGGACCATCCGAACAAATTGCGCTTAACTGGGCTTGACGGGCGGAATGGCCATGATGTCCCTCATTGGATTCGACCCTCCCCTGAACATCACTCTCCAGTCAATCGTAGCTCGATGGCCCTCGATTGTCAAGCTTCCGGCCGCGGATTTTCGCGCATAAGCCTCACAAAATCAGCATCTTCCCGGAGCGATGCCAGGTCCGGATCCTCCCTCGCAATTTGCTTCAGGGCGGGGTTGAGACGGAACGCCGTTTCGAGGTTAGCCAGAGCGGCTCCTTTGAGCTTATTCATGTCCAGCAGGACCTGACAACAGGCTTTGTTATAGATCGGCTCGCCCATCCCCGGCATTAACGCAATGGCCCCATCGACAGAGTCGAGGGCCTGGCTCAGTAATCTCCTCCGCTCATCCTCTGATTGCCCGGGCTGCGAGGCTTGCCGTTTGAGGATGCGGGCCTTGGTCATCATGGCATAACCGTCTCGGGGGTCATTTCTGAGAGACTGTTCAATGGTTGCCATCGCCTCGCCCAGTTGGTTGTTCCTCATTGACGCTTCTGCCGCCAGGATTGGAGAAGTGGCATCGATGACCTGCTGCTTTTTTTCCAGGGACAGCCTTTGTATCTCAATGATCCGGTTGTAAGGCTCGGTCAAATCCCGCATGAAATGAACCATGGTCCAAACAAAGCCGACGAGGAACCCCAAAGAAAAATAGAAGATCAGAATCGCCAAGCCGGCCGCTTGACCGACGATAAGGGGCTCCGAGCAGGAAGAACCACCTGAGCATGCGGCCGGCAGCAGGCCCGGCGCCAAATCATACGACCACGCGCCAAGGTACTTGGGGATTGCATGCAGTTCGACCAGCCCTACGCCGACGATGATCTTAGTCAGCCAGTCGGAAATCTCGACCAGATTGAAATTGGGGTCAAATGCGCCTTTCTGGATGGCGGGTGCCGGCGACTCCGCATTTTTCGAGTCTGCTATCGGGCTCGCTTCCGCGGGCTCCCGCTTGCGCGGAACGGCAAAGATAAAGCCCAGCACGAATCCGCTC
>JASHUF010000161.1 GCA_030040175.1 Acidobacteriaceae bacterium | reverse complement strand
CAGCCCTGCGGAAATGCACGCGGCCGCGCTCTATCAGCGCGCCGGGGAAGAGCTCTTGACCGCCGCGGAAGCCCATCCCGACCTGCGCCGCCAGGTGTTGTCGATCCTTGCCGAGCGTATCAATCCTGAGGAGCTGGATCGCATGGAGATGGCGCTCAGCGATCCCGAAGCCTCTTCTGCGCTTTCCGGGGACGCCCTTCCGGCGGTCACCTTCTATCTCGCCTCCGCGTATCGGCAGCAATTTGCCGATCAGGCCGGCGCCTGGGGACCGGCCGGCAGGGAGCTTGATGAGCTCGCGCGCCGCGACCCCCGGGCCGCCGATCCCGATCGTCTCGCCCACGATTTCGGCGTCCCCCACCCCGAGATGGAGCGGAGCGACGCCTGCAACCTGATCGACGCCGGCTTGTTCCCCGTCTCCGGCGGATATACCAGCCGCCTCTTCGGCGAATCCTGGCAATCCACCAATCTTTATTGGGCGCGTCTCGCTGACGAGATGGGCTACTCGCCCGTCATGCTCAACCTTCTCGTGCCCCAGTTGACGCGCCAGATGATCGTCAACATCTTCGCCACCAACATTGACGATTGGCCGGCGCTTTACCGCGCCATGGAACAAACCGGAGAGGAATTCAAACAGGGAAGACTTGCCGTGGAGTCCGCAAGCCTGGAACACGGCCGCTAAGAACACAGCACTGGGGAGTACGTACCGCAATGTCCATCCAAAAGAAATCCGTTGCCTTCGTCGCGATCGGTTCGGGGTTGCTCTTGTTGCTGGGCGCCGCGCCGCGTCCCTCGGCTCAGGACGAGTCGACCAACTTCCGCGTCAACGTGGTCTTGGTGCAGCTCAATGTCGCCGTCACCGATCACAAGGGAAACTACGTCGCCGGCCTGCACCCTGAGGACTTCACCGTCACTGAAGATAAAATTCCGCAAAAGATCGCCACCTTCGAGGAAGGCAACGGCGCCACCACCGAGGTGGACGTGCACCCCTCCCTGAATGCGGCCCATTCCTCCGGAGGTGACTCCGGCCAGCCCGGCGCCGACCAGGACGTGACCGTCGACAAGAACGGCGTGCGCATCGCCAATCTCGGTGGCGCCAACGTCTTCATCCTTTTCGACACCAGCAATTACATGTACCGCGGCTTCGTCTTCGCCCAGGACGCGATCACCCAGTTCGTCCGCTCCCTCGACGACGCCAGCAAGATCGCCTTCTACTCTTACAGCCGCAATCTCTCCCGTGCCGCCACGCTCACCTCTGACCGCTTCCGCGTCGTCCGCGGCGTGCGCTCGACCGTGGCCGGCGACGACGCCGCGCTTTACAACTCGCTGCTCCTCACCGTCGAGGACGCCGCGCAGCTCAAGGGCCGCAAGGCCATCGTCGTCTTTTCCAACGGCCCTGACAACGCCAGCTCCGTTCCCCCCGAGGATGTCGCCGAGCTCGCGCAGTCCACAGGCACCATCATTTACATCATCAGCACCCGTGAGGCGCAGAACGAGCCCGTCTCCGCTGCTGCTTTCGAGCGCATGAGCAAGGCCACCGGCGGCAAGGCTTACTTCGCCGGCAACTGGCGCGAAGAGCATCAGGCCTTCACTTCCATCAGCGAAGACCTCGGCCATCTCTACACGCTCAGCTATTACCCTCAGCCCAATCCCAACCGCGGCTGGCGCTCCATCCATGTGACCTTGAACGGCAAGGACATGCAGAAATACCACATCCGCACCCGCGACGGCTACCGCCTGCTCCAGCGCGTCGAGGTCAATGACGCCAGCAACGCCGCTCCGCCCGCCGACGCCGGCCCCGCCACGGACGCCGATCCCCAATAAAGCCGCAATCCCGGGGTGCCCGATCCTCACTCAACCCAGCACGAAAATGGGTGCCCCGTCCTGGGCGCGTCTTTGCTTTTGCGCCAAGGGTGGGCAAGCACGAGACTCAATCCCCCGCCCAACCCGGCACGAATCGTGGTTCCCCCCTCAATCCGCCGCCGTCGCCTTCTTCTGTTCCGCCTTCACCCGTTGCCGCTGCGGAATCGCCTCCAGATCCGCCTTGCTCTCCGCCAGTTGCATCAGAAAGTCCTGGCTGGAAAAGGCCGGAACTTCCTTCCCCGCCTTGCTCGCGCGCACGTAACTCCCATCCGGCTGCTGCAGACGCGCCTTGGTCGTGTCCGCCAGGTACGCGGGCAGAATCTCCTCCTCGATGCGCGCAATCGCCGCTGCATCGCGCACCGGAAACACCACCTCGCAGCGCTCGAACAGATTGCGCGGCATCCAGTCCGCCGATCCCAGGTAGATTTCGTCGTCGCCGCCGTTAGCGAAATAAAAAATCCGCGAGTGCTCCAGAAACCTGCCCACGATCGAACGCACGCGAATCCGCTCCGACAATCCCTTCACCCCGGGGCGCAGAATCGAAATCCCGCGCACGATCAGATCGATCTCCACCCCCGCCTGCGCCGCCTGGTAAAGCGCCTCCACCACCGAGGGCTCCAGCAGCGCATTCATCTTGGCCACAATCCGCGCCGGCCTTCCCGCGCGCCCGTGCTCGGCCTCGCGCCTTATCAGCCTCAGGAAGCTCTCCGCCATGGTCAGCGGCGCCACCAGCAGCGGGCTGTAGTCGTCGATCTCGGCATGCGCGGTGAGATAGTTGAACACCATGTGCACGCGCTCGGTAATCTGTGCATCGCACGTCAGCAGGCTCAGGTCGGTATAGAATCGCGCCGTCACCGGGTTGTAGTTCCCCGTGCCCAGGTGGCAGTAGCGCCGCGTCTGTCCATCCTCGTCGCGCCGCACCAGCATGGCCAGCTTGCAATGCGTCTTCAGCCCCACCACGCCATGAAACACCTGCACGCCCGCGTCTTCCATGCTGCGCGCCCAGCGGATGTTCGTGGCCTCGTCGAACCGCGCCATCAGCTCCACCACCACCGTCGCCTCTTTCGTTGCGCCCGCCTCCGTCAGCGCCTGGAACATGGGCGAATCGTTGCTGGTGCGGTAGAGCGTTTGCTTCATCGTCACCACCGCAGGGTCCTGCGCGCCCTGCTGCACAAATTCGACCACCGGATCGTAGGAGTCGTACGGATGGTGCAGCAGAATGTCGTGATGGCGCAGCTCGTCGAAGATCCCCGTCGACTTCCGGCTCAGCAGCAGCGGCTTGGGCGTGAACGGCTGGAACTTCAGCTCCGGCCGCTTCACATCCTCGTACAAAAACATCACCCGCGACAGGTTCACCGGACCCTCGTCGCGGAAGACCTGGCTCTCGTCGAGCTCAAAGTTCACCCGCAGCCGCTCGATGATCTCCTGATCCGCACCCGCCTCGATCTCCAGCCGCACCGCGTCGCCCTTGCGCCGGCTGTGCAGTTCCACGCGGATCGTCTCCAGGAGCGACCGTGCTTCCTCTTCTTCAAAGTAGAGGTTCGAGTTGCGCGTCACCCGGAATGAGGCATGCGCCAGCACCTCGTAGCCGCGGTACATCCCCGCGAGATGCTGGGCAATCAGGTCCTGCAGCAAGAGGTAATCGTGGTGCCCCTCGGTCGAAGGCAGACGCACAAACCTGGGCAGCGCCCGCGGCACCGTCACCACCCCCAGCACCTGCGGCCCGGAGCTGCGCCGCTTCGCCCTCAGCAACAGCGCCAGGCACAGCGCCTTGTTCAGCACCCGGGGAAACGGATGCGCCGGGTCGATCGAGATCGGCGTCAACAGCGGGTCCACTTCGCGCTGGAAATAACTGCGCGCGTACGCGCTCGCGTCCTCGCTCAGCTCCGCCCACTCCAGCAGCCGGATGCCCTGCTTGCGCAACTCGGGGAGCAGATGCTTGTTCCAGCACCGGTACTGCGCCCCTACAAATTCGTGCATGTCGGCGGTCAGCGCGCTCAAGGATTCGCCCGGCCGCAGCCCGTCGTAGCCCGGCTCACGGTACCCATCCTCGATCCGCTGCATCAGCCCCGCCTGCCGGATCTCCACGTACTCGTCCAGGTTCGAGCCCGTAATGGCCAGAAACTTCACCCGCTCCAGCAGCGGATTCGCCGCGTCCTCGGCCTCTTCGAGCACCCTCCGGTTGAACTGCATCCAGGAGTGGTCCCGGCCGTTGAACAGCTTCGCTTTTTGTGCCGCCTTGGCCATCGCTTCCGTTCCCCGCGCCGTGTTGGCAGTCTACAGCGTCTCCCCTCACTCCGGCATGCCAAGGAGCCCTCCCGATCGAGGGGAACCGCCACGCATAGGGATACAGGATAGACCGGGACAAGGATGTTAACCGCAGACAAAAAGCACGGTATTGCCGCAGGAAATGCCGGAGTCCGGTTCGGACCGGCTCCTCAGCGCGCCCGGTGCTCGAAGACGGTGAGGTCAGGCCGGCTCCGGATACGGCTGGGTACCGCGCCGCCAATCCCGTGAGCCACCCCGGCCCCCTTCCGCTCCTCGCGGTCTTGGCCCTGCTTTTGTGCAAAAACCCCGGTTGCGTGGTTTAAAGTGAGGCTCATACGGTGGCTGCGGGCGGACATTTAGAACCTCACCCCCCGATCTACGCATCCATTCGGTAACAGCCATTTTTGGGGCGGCTTTGAGTGCCGCCGCGTTGAGCCAGGTTGAATTTGTTCAATCCCAAACGCAAAAACGAAATCCGCGCCTCGGCTGTCTGCTTTTTTTCCTCTCTCGTCCTCGCCGTGCCCGCAGCCCCCGCGCAAACGCCGCCGCAGGCGGCCCCGCCCACCGCCGGCTCCTTTCAGGGCAGCGTGGTCAAGGGCGAGGTCTCGCCGCAGCCGCTTGCGCTCTCGCTCGATGACGCCATCGCTCGCGGACTCAACACCAACCTCGGTATCATCCT
>JASHUF010000160.1 GCA_030040175.1 Acidobacteriaceae bacterium | reverse complement strand
CTTCCGCCGCGGCGTGGCGCGCTTTGAAGACCGCCCCGTGCACGAAACCATGCAGGCCAGTTGTCCCATGGGCACGCTCAAGGGTCCTCTCCTTCACCACTGCTATCCCACGCTTAGCGATTACATCGAGCACATGAACCGCTACAGCTCCGTCAGCGCGGCGATGCTCATCCGCTCCGGCCGCTTCAGCCGCGCGCTGCCCGCATTCTGGTGGAACGCCTTCGCCAATCCCGCCGCCACTTTTTTCTATAACTACTTCCTGCGCCTCGGATTCCTTGACGGCCGCGAGGGCCTTCTGCAGCACGCCAACCACGCGGTCTACACGCACTGGAAGTTTGCCAAGGCCTGGCATGGCGCCTCGCGCGGCGGGGGCGAGGAACCTCAGAAGTGATGCCTTCCGTGGCCGGCCACAAAGACCATCAGGCGCAGCAGCAGGATGACCACCGCCAAAGCCACAAGCCAAACGATCAGCAGGTTTTTGCTCTGCGAGCGCGCATCGGTTTTGTTCTTGCGCTTCATGCGCGTCCTGCCGATCGGTGAAGCCCGGCAACCCAAGAGCTGCTGTTACGCCGCAGTCCGCACCGGTTTTGATCCCCACACGCCATACCACGCAATGTAGAGATAGCAGAACATGGGAATCACAAACGCATGTTGAATCCCCACCTGGTCGGCTGTCTTGCCCAGCAGATAGGGAATCAGCGCTCCGCCTACGATCGCGGTCATGATCAGACCGGACCCCTTGCCCGTCATCGTCCCCAGTCCGGCGACGCCCAGCGCAAAGACATTGGGGAACATGATCGAGTTGAAAAAACCGCACAGCACCAGGCTCCAGATGGCGACACCGCCGGACGAGAACATGGAAATCGCCAGCAGAATTGTCCCTGCAACGCCGAAGACGCCGAGCAGCTTGTTGGCCCTGATTTTGGTCAGCATCCAGGAACCGAGGAGGCGTCCGATCATCGCGCCCAGCCAATAGAGCGAAACCAGGAACGACGCCGTTTTCAGGGAGCTCATGCCCTGCTGCTTGAAGTAATTCACCGCGATCGAAGCCAGTCCGACTTCCACGCCAACATAAAAGAAGATGCCGACCGCGCCCAGCACCGTATGCCGGTAACTCCAGATGCTGCGCTCAACCGCGGCACGGTTGCCCCCGCCCGTTTCGGTCGACTCCGGCTCTGTGATTGGCGGCAGATGAGAAAAAGCGACCGCGAAGCCGAGAATCAGCAATCCGGCGGCAATCGCGATATACGGCCCGCGCACGCCGTTGGCGATGGCGGCCTTGGACGCCGATGTGCCGCTTTCAGTGAGAATGAATGCGCCGCCGACCAGGGGAGCGATCGCGGCGCCGATCGAATTAAAGGCCTGCGCCAGAGTAAGGCGAACCGGCGCGCTGTTCTCCGGCCCGAGAATGACGACATACGGATTCGCCGAGGTCTGCAGCGCGGTTACTCCGGCGCCGACCACGAAAACGGCGGTCAAAAAGAGGGGAAAGTTCACCAGCCGGGCCGCGGGAATGAAAAGCAGGCAGCCCACTACCTGGACGAACAGCGACACCACCATCGTCCACTTGTAGCCGATCCATTCGATCATCTTGGACGAAGGCGACGAGAAGATGAAGTAGGCGAGGAAAAACGCCGACTCGGCCAGCATGGCCCAACCGTAAGACAGATCGAAGATGGATCTGAGATCGGGCACCAGCGCCATATTGAGGGTGGTGATGAACCCGAAGATGAAGAACAGCGCTGTGACAATAACGAACGGCATCAGGTGCCCCGGCGACGTAAGCGCGCCCGAGGATCCCGAGTCCGACGGTCTGATTTCTGCCGCCATAGATGGTAATTTCCCGTCCCTTTCCGTGCGTTTCCGCCCGCTTCCCATCGCGATTCCGTTCTGCGGACCGCGCACCTCGCCGCAGGCCGCGAAGCCTCTTCGGATTGCGGCCGGGGCGCGGCCCTCGCCGCAAACCGGCGGTTCCTGCGCTCACAACACTATACGGCACTCCGCCTGTGCCGGGCGGTGACGGTGGCCGAGGGAACCGGCTGCGGCGCCCGCCTACCACGGCAGCCCGGGTTTCCGCTATGCTCATGGGAAAGCGAGGAAGCCGGAGATGCCCACTGCCCTGATCAACGCCGCGAAGGTGAAGAAGATTCTGGAGGCGCTTGAGGGCGACTGGCAGGCGGAGATGGAGGGCTACCATACCTACCAGACGCTCGCCGACCGGGACACCGACCCGGTGCGCGCGCAGGTGCTGCGCCACCTGGCGCAGGCCGAGCTGGAGCACGCCGCGCTCTGGGCCGAGCGCATCAAGGAGCTGGGCGGCGAGGAACCGGTGTACACCGGCGGCCCCAGCGGTGCCGCCGGCTCGCTGGCCAACCGCGCCGGCGGCATGGGCATGGCCCTGCGCCGTCTTGAGATCGAGGAGAGCCGCCATATCGCCAGCTACGGCGAGCAATTGAAGTCTCTGGGCGACGAGCGATCGTTCGCCATCTTCGAGCACGTGATCCAGGACGAAAGGGATCACTATCGCGAGCTGGGCTCGCTCATTCGGGGTCATTACAGCCCTCCGGCGGGCGCGGCCAAAATCGATCCCAAAGCCGTGCTCGCGGAGATGCTCGCCCAACGCAACCAGGGCCGCAAGCAGCCGGGCTCCTGGATCGGCGACGCCATTTACGGCGTCAACGACGGCCTGGGCGCCATCTTCGGCATCGTCTCCGGCGTCTCCGGCGCAACCCTGGGCAATCCCGCGCAGACCAGCCACTACGTATTGCTGGCTGGACTCTCCGGTATGATCGCCTCGGCGCTTTCCATGGGCTCCGGGGCTTACCTCGCCGCCAAAAGCGAACGCGAGATCTACATGGCGGAAGTGGCCCGCGAGCGTGAAGCCATCGCCACCAACGGTCCGGAGGCGCGCGAGCTGCTCTCGCTCTATTACCAGGTGAAGGGGCTTCCGGAAGAAGACGCCATCCATATGGTCAGCCACATCGCCAGCGACCCCGAACAACTGCTGCGCGCCCTCACCAGCGAGCGGCTCGGCTCCAACGAGGAGGCGCTGGCGAATCCAATGGTCTCGGCAACCTCCGGCGCGCTCTCGACGGCGGTGGGCGCCATCATCCCGGTAATCCCGTTTTTCTTCATGCAAGGGTTGCCGGCAGTGATCACAGCCGGCATTGTTTCGCTCGCCGCCCACTTTGCCGTGGGCGCGGCCAAGAGCCTCATCACCGTACGCTCCTGGTGGGCTTCCGGGCTGGAAATGACCGTGGTCGGCGCGGTCGAGGGCGCCGTCACCTACGGCATCGGCATCCTGCTGGGCAAGGGCGGCATGTAATATGGGAGGCCTTATCCCGCTGGGCGACGCGTCGCGCCGCAGGCGCGGGTCTGCCGCCGTTACTCTGCTCATCATCGCCGTCAATACCTTCGTCTTCCTTGAAGAGCTGGCCGGCGGCAACGCCTTTGTCCGTACCTGGTCGGCCATCCCCGCACGCATCGTCCACGGGCATCACCTCGTCACCCTCTTCACCAGCATGTTCATGCATGCAAGCTGGACGCACATCATCGGCAACATGGTCTTCCTCTGGGCCTTCGGGCCGGAGATCGAGGACGCGATGGGCCACGGCCGCTTCCTCTTCTTCTATCTCTTCGGCGGCCTGGTGGCCATGCTCGGGCAGGTGCTGGCCAGCCCTCATTCCCGGGTACCGTGTCTGGGTGCGAGCGGGGCCATCGCCGCGGTCATGGGCGCCTTCATCGTCACCTATCCCCGCGACCGCATCCGCATCGTTTTCTTTCCTTTCGTGTTCATCCGTTTCAACATCCCCGCTGCGCTTCTCATCGGATTCTGGTTTCTCATCCAGGTGTTCGATTGGGGTGCGGTCGCCAACGTTCAAACCGGAGGCGTGGCCTACGTCGCGCACATTGCCGGCTTTCTCTTTGGCGTGGCCACCGCTCCCCTCTTTCGGGACTCCCGGCGCATCGATGCATCGAAGGGCTTCTACTGACAGTTCATCTGGGATCGCTCACCCGCCTCCGTCCCGCCTTTCGCGGCCATTGAACGCTTGTTTTTGCACGATTTAGCTCGGGTCAGAGCCTGTTGCCCAATGGGACCATTTTCCGTAACCACTTAAGTCGAGGGAGGTTACACCTTCGGGTAATGGTCCCGGGAGCGCGCAGGTTCGATACTCAAATTGCTTGTTGGTAGCACAGACCTAAATCCATCCATCCGGAGCGAAAAGCCTTGAGCAACCTGTTTCTCAATACCTATTTGAAAATTCGGGAACTGTTGAGCCGCGAGGAAGGCCAGGATCTTGTCGAATACGCATTGCTCATCACCCTGATCGCGCTGGCCGTGGTCGGCGGCGTCAATCACGTGGCCTCGGCGATCAACAACACCTTTTCGAAAATCAGCACGACACTCTCGTAGCAGTCCCTGGCGGCGGTCCCGCTCTCTCGCAAGAGAGAGACGGGAGCCGCCCCTCATTCCTTCACCGATCCGAATCCGCCGCTCATTTCTCGCAGGCGGTTGCTCGCTCGCGGCATTGGCGGCTCATCGCAAGCCGCGCCAGCAAGCATGCCCGCGCCCATTCTGCCCGGCTATCCCGCCCAAATGTAAGATAGTAGGCGAAGGATCTTCCCTGTGCCCGACACCTCCGCCACGGCTTCCCGGCTCACTCTAAGCCATCTCGCACCGGACACCTACCAGTCCGAGATTCGCGCCATGACCACCGCATGCGACCGCATCGGCGGCATCAACCTGGCCCAGGGTGTCTGCGACACGCCGGTGCCCGCGCTGATCGAGGCCGCGGCTATCCAGGCCATCCGCCGGGGTGAGAATATCTACACCCGTTGCGACGGGATCGGGCGCTTGCGCGAAGCCATCGCGCGCAAGCAGCAGCGCGACTACGGGCTGACGTACGATCCGGAAAACGAAGTGCTGGTGGCCAGCGGAGCTACCGCCGGCTATCATGTGGCGGCCATGGCGCTGCTCAATCCCGGCGACGAAGTTCTCATCTTCGAGCCCTTCTACGGCTACCACGTCAACACCCTCAAATCGCTGCGCATCAACCCGGTCCTGGTGGCGCTGGCTGAGCCGGACTGGCAGCTCGACGCGGACGCCCTGCGCGCAGCCGTTACGCCACGCACACGCGCCATCCTGGTGAACACACCCGCCAACCCCAGCGGCAAAATCTTCACCTTGCCTGAGCTTGAGGAGATCGCGGCCGTCTGCCGCGGGCATGACCTCTTCCTCATCACCGACGAGATCTATGAATACTTCGTTTACGGCGGCGCGCGCCACATCTGCCCCGCCTCGCTCGAAGGCATGCGCGAGCGCACCATCGTGCTTTCCGGCTTGAGCAAGACCTTTTCCATTACCGGCTGGCGCGTGGGGTACGCCGTGGCCGATGCGCGCTGGATGCCGGCCATGGCGCACTTCCACGATCTCACCTACGTCTGCGCGCCCGCACCCTTCCAGGTGGCCGCGGCCGCGGGCCTGGAGCAGCTTCCACCCTCGTTCTACACGCAGATCGCCACCGATCACGAGTCCAAGCGCGGCCGTATGCTCAGTGCGCTCCAGGATGCCGGCATGGAGCCTGCTGTTCCTTCCGGCGCCTACTACGTCCTTGCCCGCGCCACGCATCTCCCCGGCAAGACCGCGGCGGAAAAGGCGCGCCAACTGCTCGCCGCCACGGGCGTGGCCGCCGTAGCCGGTTCAGCCTTTTTCCGCCCGGGGCGCGGCGAAGACCTGCTCCGCTTTTGTTTCGCCAAGCAGGATGCCGAGCTGGACGAGGCCTGCGACCGCCTCCGGCGAATTTGACCGGCGGCCGATTCCAAGGCGCAGATTCCCGGGCGAAAATTCGCCTCGCCCAACTGGGTGCACTTCTTTGCGCCCCTCGCGAGCGGGAGCCGTTCAGATTTGCCCTCTTTTTGTGTTTTCGGCGGTCATAGATAGAAAATTTGGATAGCAAATTCGGATAGCCAATTCCGAAGAGTCTCTTCGATCGGCTTCACAGCCCCCATCGATTCATTGGAAACAGGATTGAATCCGGAGCCCGTCTGGCGGGTGACCGGCCGGGCTCGCTCAAAGTAAGTTCAGCTGCGCCGGAGTCATGGAAACTCCGCGGGTCACAGCCGCTTGTACAGTCTTCCCTGCCGCAGCTCAGGCGAGATTTCCGCAGAGCGGATGATCGCCGTCACCCGCTGGTGCCACAGCTTATCCCGCCACATGCCCGCAAACTGCGGCTCGCAGAAGTTACTGCTCGCTATCGCCAGCCACCTCCCCGTCGAGGCGGCATGCTGTGTCCCGAGCACGCACAGCTCCTGCACCCAGTCCCACGTGAGCAGCGGCCAGTCTTTGTAGTCCACCACGCCCCAGCACTCCGTCGTAATCAGCGGCATGCCGATCTTCCGTGATACCTCGGCGAAGCTGTCGATTCCCTTCACCAGTCCCTGCTGCCAGTACTCCGGCCGCGCCCGGTATGCATCCGCCGCCTTCAGGCTCAGGTTGGTGTAGCCCTTGGCGTCGAAGCGCTCATACGCGTAGCCGCACTCACGGTAGAACTCGCCGGCGTTCTGCTGCGCCATCCAGATGTGGGGGTCGAGAAGGTCGAAGTAACGCAAATCGTGCACAAAAAAGCTCTGCATGCTGCCCGTCGCCACCGAAAACAGCAGCGGCATCTCCGGATACTGTTCCCGCACCAGCGCCACGGCCCTCGGCATCCACACGAGTGACACCGGCTGGTCCCACTCTCCGTACGAAACCTGCGGCTTTACAAAGGGAGCCCAGTCGTTCCCCGGCCACTCGTTGCACAAATCGGTGTAGAGAATCGCGTCGATCAGCCCCGCATCCCGGATCAAGTCCAGCGTCTTCACCCAGTTCTGGGCCATCGCCTCCGGCCCTGTGATCGTCATGCGGGTGTCGGCGTCGTCCTTGCGGTACCACGTGGAGAGCCCTACCATCACACCGCGTTCCTTGCATTTGCCGATGAACTCAAACAGCGCCGGCAGCAGCCGGACGCGGTTCACGTCCGGCGATCCCCAGCACTGGGTGTTCCACTCCGGCCATAGCGTCCACGTTTTGTGCGGATCGGCGGCCAGTAAATGCGGGAACGGATCGATGCGTACGGCGTTGTAGCCGCGTTCGCACAGATCGTCGAGCGCGCGGTCCCAGTCCTCGAAACCGGCACCCGGCCAGCGCCTCTCGACCCAGGAAAACTCCCACATGGTAATCGCGCGCGGATGCTTTAGGCCGCCGGCCGGCGCCGCATCCCCATGCTTCTGCGCAGTTTCCGCGCGCGCGCTTGTCTCGCCCGCCAGCGCTCCTGCGACAGCCGCCGAAGCCGCCCCACTGAGGAATTTCCTGCGATTCATTGCATTCTCCGGTCCCGCCGGTCAAAGTGCCCGGTCCATCTATCATTTTGCATCCACGTCGCGGGGTTTTCGAATATGCGAAGAGGCTGGATTCCGATCATCGAAGACTCCGGGAAGAGAGCGCTGCCGGTCGCTCTTCCGCGGCGCAGGACTCCGCGTTCTCGCCGCAAGGGAACCTTGCTCCAACGGGGGTGGTTCAATGGACAGGGTCCTTGGTCCAGCCGCGCCCCGAGCGGAAACAATTTCCTCGACACCCCCCCGGTCATTCGGTATGCTTTATCAGCCTTTCCACATCTGATTCACATATCCAGGTTTCACGGATTTTTCCGGGCCCAATCCCGAGAGATCTCAGGATCTCCGTAGCAAGATTGGCAACAGTCTTGCCTCACCAACAGGGAATTCTACGCGAGGCG
>JASHUF010000159.1 GCA_030040175.1 Acidobacteriaceae bacterium | reverse complement strand
AGGAGGTCGCAGGTTCGAGCCCTGCACTGCCCACCAAATTTCCGGAAAATTCCTAAAGTTGACTACGCGAGTTTCACACCGGGGCTTTCGGCGGGCTCGTCGAGGGTGGCGCGGCGCAGCTCGCCGCTCTCTTCCTCGAGCAACCAGCGGCGCAGGGCAAGGATGTCGTTGGCGCGGGCGATGCCGACGGGCTTGCTCGAATAAGTCGATTCGACCACGACTACGTTCTCGACATTTTTGCGCATCATGTCGCGATGCACGCAGTCGACCGATTCGCCGGGATAGGCAAGCACGTAATTCTGGTGCGCCAGAGCACGCAGGGTTTTCACGCGTCCGGGTTCCACCGCGCGGAGAAGATCTCGCGCCTCCACAATGCCGATAAGGTTGCCCTGGGCGTCGACCACGGGAACAAAGCCAGCCTCGTCCGGCGGAAAATGGGCCACGGCCTGGCTCACGTCGTCTTCGGCGTGGAGCACCGGAAACTCGGTGCGCATCACCTGGTCAATGCGCGCGCGCATGAGCAGGGGAGCGGAGTAATCCTGCAGGACGATCAGGCCGCGCTTGACCAGCTTGACGGTCATGATGGAGTCGCGGCTGAAGAGGCGCACGAAACCGTCGGAGATCATGACGCAGACGAGCAGAGGGAGCAGGGCATTGGGATTGTGGCTGAGCTCGAAGAGGAAAATGATGCTGGTGAAGGGCGCGCGGGCGATGCCGCCGAAGACCGCAGCCATGGCGACCAGCGAATAAAAACCGGGATCGCTCACCAGGCTGGGCACGACGTGCCGCATGAACATGGCGTAGACGGCGCCCAATCCGCCGCCGACCACGAGCGAAGGGGCGAAGACGCCGCCGGTGGTGCCGGAGCCGAGCGAGATCACAAGAGCCCAGAACTTGGCGAAGCCGATGCCGGCGAGCGCGCCGGCGCCAAGCCGGTCATTGAGCATGTCGCGGATGGTGTCGTAACTGGTGCCGAAGACCTGCGGGCAGAAGTAGCCGATGATGCCGAGCAGCACCGCGCCGATGGCCGGCGACCAGATGGCGGCATAAGGGATGGGCAGCTCGTCGAAGAAATCCTCGAGCCAGGAGAGCACGCGGATCATGATGACGGCCACGATGCCCATGAGGATGCCCATGAGGGCAAAGAGCCAGAGCTCGTTCATGCCCGTGATTTTGTATTCGGGCACGGGAAAAAGCGGCTTCCATCCGACAAAGTGAATGCGCACGCCGGTGGCGACGGCGGAGGCGAGCGCCACGGGAATGAAGGAGCGGGCGCGGAGCTCGAAGAGCAGCAGCTCGATGGCGACCAGCACGCCCGCGAGCGGCGCGGTGAAGGTGGCCGCCATGCCCGCGGCGGCGCCGGCGGCGAGCAGGACGCGGCGATAGTAGGGTGTGAGGCCGAGCGCCTGGCCGAGCAGGGAACCGAAGGCGCCGCCGGTCTGAATGATGGGTCCTTCCGCGCCGAACGGCCCGCCGGTGCCGATGGCCAGGGCCGTGGCCAGCGGCTTGAGGATGGCCACGCGCAAACGCATGCGGCTGCGGCCGAAAAGGACGGCCTCCATGGCCTCAGGAATGCCGTGGCCTTTCAGCGTGGGCTCGAAGAAGTAAATGAGCAGGCCGACCACGAGGCCGCCGATGGGCGGGATGAGAATGACCCAGAGACCGAGGTGGTTGCCCGCGGGGTGACTGATGACGAAGGAAAAGCGGCCGTAGAAAAAGATGTTGGTAAAGAGGTAGATGAGCTCGAGCAGGCCCTGCGCCACAAGTCCGCCGATGAGGCCGACGAGCAGGGCCCAGCCGCAGATTTTCACCACCTCCGGCTCGAGCGCGATGCCGAACTGGCCCTCGCGGTGGTGAGGTAGATCGGGGGCGGTCTCGTCGGCAGCGGCAGCGGCTGCGCGGGCGCGGCGTGTCTTGGCGGTTTTCTCGTTTTCTTCGGTCACAACAATATATCCTGATGCGATATTATCGCATTACGATCCATTTTCAAAATCGGCAAATTGCACAATGATGCGGAAAATTGCGCCGCAGTTCCGGTATACTCAAGACATGAGAGCCGAATCCATCTCCGCTTCCGCTTCGGGGCGCCGCTGGGAGGCGATGGATTCCGCGCGCATTGCCGCTATCGTGGGCAACCTGGCGCAGTTCCGCTACGCGCTGCGCAAGTTTCTCCGCTTCAGCGAGAATGCCTCGCGCAAGTGCGGCGTAACCCCGCAGCAGCATCAGCTGCTGCTGGGCATTCAAGGTTTTTCCGGGCGCGGCTCGGCGAGCGTCTCCGAGCTGGCCGAATTTCTCCAGGAGCGGCATCACTCCGTAGTAGGACTGGTAGAACGCGCGGAGCAGGGCGGGCTGGTGCGGCGGGCGCAGGACGCGGCAGACCGGCGCGTGGTGAACGTGACTTTGACCACCAGGGGCAGGAGGATTCTGCTGCGGCTCACGCGCAGGCACTACGAAGAAACGCGGCGGCTGCGCGGGCTGTGGGAGACGTGCGAGCTCTCGCGCGTCGTGCGTGTGCGGAGCAAGGCGCGATCCGAGCGCGGCGCAAAACCGGGCTGAAGGACGCCGCGTTTGCTCTCCGCCATCGAAGAAGAGTCAGCAGGGAAGATCAAGGACTGGCGGGGGAATGGCGGGGACGACGGGGCTCGAACCCGCGACCTCTGCCGTGACA
>JASHUF010000158.1 GCA_030040175.1 Acidobacteriaceae bacterium | reverse complement strand
GAAGCAGAGTAGATAGTCATGTCTCATCGAGCGGCCTTGCTGCAAGTCAAACGCGAGCGGGGGCTTGGGAGTCGCTCGTTGGCAGCAGTCGAAAATCGTTCTGACCGCACCTTGATTGAGTGAATCCATCATCATTGCAAGTATCTTCAATGTCAACGGAACTACAGTAATCCGCATGGGTAATGCCGATGTTTCGACTGTTTCGACTCGTCTTTCCTCTGCAGCTGCTTCCCGCAGTTGGAAGAACCGCGGGCATTTTCAGCAATGTCATAGCAATTGAAATTAACTGTGATTCGTGAGAGTTAGTAAGAATCCGCGATCTCGAGTTAGACGCAGAAGTCTTGAAAAGTTAGTCCGGCGCGTCCGGCAAATGTCGCGAGGTTTTCATTCTAATACTCCAAGTTACAAGAGAGACGTCGAATTCAGCCGCAGACTGGCGTGAGAGTAACGACTGACCCATTACCACTTTCCGGTTGAGCACTCCTCTCGGCCACGCCCTCTTGTTGAAATCCAGGCCAGACCGTGTGCGCGCCAGCTCGAAGTTAACAGATAACATATTGAATTTACTAGATTTATGGAGATTTTTAAAGCGATCACACTGAAGTAACCATCGATGGTAATCGGTTTGCAGCGCGCATGCTATACTTTCTTTATAGTCTTTACAAAACAAAGGTTTTCAAGCTTTGCAGAATCTCAGTTGCCCTGAATGCTTTTTGAGGCGTAAGAGATGCACGAGTCGGCTTGTCCTCCATCGGGCCCCACACCTGAGAAGAAAATTGTGTCCTCTGCAGAGGGACGCCCTCGGCTGAATCGGCGCCGCGGGCGCCCAGCTTGGTTTATGGCGCAGGGGAAGGGGCGACTTTTCTTCTGGACGCTCCTCTTGGTGTTCCCCTGGCTCACCCTGCCGCTGACGGGCTGCGGGGGAACCTCGATCAGCGGCGCGGCCACGGACGGACTCGAGATATCTCCGGGCAGCCTGAGTTTTGGCTCCGTGACCATCGGCAAGACGGTTACGGCCAATCTCTCGCTTGTCAATCTGAATTCCTCTCCGGTTGAGATCTCCGCCATCAATGTCACGGGAAGCGGGTTCACGGCCAAGGTTCAGAACAGCCTGCCCATTACGGTAGCCGCGGCGGGCGGCACGTACACTCTTAGCGTGGCCTTTGACCCGTCCGTCTCCGGTGCGGTGACAGGACAATTGATGGTTACGACCAATTCCGCGTCCGACGCCACCGAGGTGGTGGCACTGAGCGGTATGGGATTGACGGTCGGTCCCGTGTTGAGCTCTTTCACTTGCGCCAGCAGTGCGATCCCTGAGTCCGGAACTGATGCCTGCTCGGTGAGCCTGAGCGCGGCGGCAGGGAGCGGCGGCATGGTGGTGGATCTGGCGAGCAGCAGCTCTGTGATCTCCGTGCCCGCGTCCGTGACCGTAGCCGACGGCGCGACCGGCGCAAACTTCACGGCAACCGCCTCGACCGTCAATACCTCCCAATCGGTCACGCTCACCGCCAGCGCCGGAGGCGCTTCTGAAAGCACAGACGTGGAAGTCGAGGTCGCCAATCCCTCGCTGACACTGAGCGCTACCAGCCTGTCCTTTGGCAGCGTATCTGTGAACGCAGCAACAACGCAAGCCGTAACCGTGAACTCGACCGGGGCCGCGGCAGTCACAATCAACTCGGCGACTATTTCCGGCGCAGGTTTCACCGTATCGACTCCCACGCTTCCATTGACTTTGAGTCCGGGCTCTTCGGCCACGCTGACGGTGCAGTTCGATCCTTCGGCCGCCGGCGCCGTGACTGGGCAGCTCACCATCGCAAGCGATGCTTCCTCCTCCAACGCGGTAAGTTTGAGCGGAACCGGCATTCCGGTTCTGACCGGCCTCTCATGCACAGATGGATCAATGACCGGCTCCGGGACCGATCCCTGCACCGTCACTCTAAACGCAGCGGCAGCCAGCGGCGGATTCAGCATTAGCCTGTCCAGCAGCGACGCCGCGGTTGCAGTTCCTTCCACAGTGACTGTGGCCGCAGGCTCGGCCACGGGAAGCTTCTCGGCCACCGTCGCGGCCGTCACCAGCGCGCAAACCGCCACCTTGACCGCAAGCGCCGGCACTGCCGCGGAGACTTTCTCCTTGCAGTTGAATGCCGCCGTGCCGACGCTCGCCGTGAGCGCAACCGGCCTCACCTTTGGCAACGTATCGGTGGGCACATCCACCACGCAGACTCTTACTCTGACCTCCACCGGAACCGCATCCGTGACCGTCAGTTCAGCTGCAGTCACCGGCGCCGGCTATTCCATCTCCGGAGTGACCTTCCCGCTCACGCTCACCTCTTCGAGTCCGACGGCCAAGCTGACGGTGCAATTCGATCCGACAGCAGCGGGCTCGGCGACCGGCCAGCTGACGCTGGCGAGCAACTCGTCCACCGGTTCCTCTACGGATGTGAGCCTCAGCGGCACGGGCGTGCCGGTGTTGACCGCAATCTCGTGTACAGATTCATCCCTCACCGGCTCGGGCACCGATGCCTGCACGGTGACGCTCAATGCAGCCGCAGCCAGCGGCGGATTCACGGTGGATTTGTCCAGCAACAATTCCGCCGTCTCAGTGCCTTCATCGGTCACAGTGGCCGCAGACTCAACAACCGGCAGCTTTTCCGCAACGGCTTCAGCTGTCTCCACCGCTCAGGCCGTCACCCTGACCGCCACCGCCGGAACCGTTTCCAAGACCTTTGCGCTTGAGCTAAATGCCTACGTTGCGACATTGAGCATCAACGCCGCCAGCATCGCCTTTGGCAACGTAAGCCTGAATACAACGGCGACCCAGTCAATTACGTTGACTTCCACAGGCGCCGCTCCTGTCACCGTGAGCTCCGTGACCATCAGCGGCACGGGGTTCTCGTTCTCCGGAGCAAGTTTCCCCCTGACCTTGAATTCGACCAGCCCCACCGCAACCCTGAGCGTCGATTTTGACCCGACCGCAGCGGGATCCGCAACCGGCCAATTGACCATTACAAGTAACTCGTCTACGAACGGCACCGCTGACATCGGCCTCACCGGCACCGGCGTTACCGGTTCTGCCTATGAAGTGAATGTTTCTTGGGACGCGCCCTCGAGCTCTCCCGATGCGGTCGCCGGATACAACATCTATCGCTCGCCCACCGGCCAGTCTGCCTACGTGCTTATGGGATCCGTGAGCTCTACCGACCTCAGCTATACCGACAACAACAACATCCAGGACGGTCAGACTTACGATTACATCGTTGAAAGCGTCGATTCCTCAGGCAACGAAAGCGTACCGTCGAACATGGCCAGCGTGAGCATTCCGAACTAGAGAATCACCGCTTCGCGCTTCTCCTCTGCTGAAACCGCATTATGTTTCCAACGCATCCCTGGCCAGATCGATCACTTCGTCGGCGATGGCGAGGCTGGCCGTCGCCGCCGGGCTCGGAGCATTCAACACGTGAACTGCCCGCGCTTGACGGACAAAGTGGAAATCCTGCAATAGCTCGCCCGCAGGCGACAGCGCCTGGGCCCGCACGCCGGCTCCTCCCGGTGCAAGGTCATCGATCTGCACTTCCGGCACCAGGCGCTGCAAAGAGCGGCAAAACACCGCCTTGCTGAGTGACCGGTGAAACTCCTCCCAGCACATGGAGGGATAGCGCGCGAGAAACCGCCAAAATCCCCCGAAAGTGGCTGTATCCATCAAGTCGCGAACGGAGAAATCGCGGAAGCGATACCCTTCGCGCGCAAACGCAAGCACGGCATTCGGCCCGGCTTCCACGCCGCCGTGAATCAGCCGGGTGAAGTGGACGCCGAGAAACGGAAACTTCGGATCGGGAACCGGATAAATCAAATTTCGAACCAGATGCTCGCGCTCCGGTTTCAGCCGGTAATACTCGCCGCGGAAGGGCACAATGCGAACCCCATCGCCATGGCCGGCCATATTGCTGATTCGATCGCAGCATAAGCCGGCGCAATTGATCAGAAAATCCGCCTCGTACTCTCCGCTCGCCGATTCGATTTTCCAGCCATGCGCGTCTTCAAGCCTGGTAACCTTTGAGGAAAACCGGATTTCGCCGCCGCGCTCGCGAATTTCCGCAACCATCGCCTGTGTAACGGCCGGAAAGTCGACGATTCCCTCTTCGGGCACGCGAATTCCCTTGAGTCCGGCAGCGTGCGGCTCGTATTCGCGGATCTGTTCCGCCTCGAGCAACTCGAGCCCTCGCAGGCCATTGGCGACACCGCGCTCAAACAACTCCAGCAGACGTGGGATTTCCGACGGCTCCGTTGCCACCACGGTCTTGCCGCACAATTCGTACGGGACATTGTGCCGCTGGCAAAACTCAACCATTCTCCGGATGCCTTCTACGGTCATCCGCGCCTTCTTCGACCCCGGCTTGTAATACAGGCCACAGTGCAAGACGCCGCTGTTGTGCCCGCTCTGGTGCCGGCCAGGTCCATCTTCTTTTTCGAGCAGTAGAAGCTGGATGGCCGGGAACCGCGCGAGCAGGCGCAAGCCGGCCGCCAATCCCACGATTCCGCCGCCAATGATTGCGACTTTCATTCCGTTCTTCCGCCGGCGGGCAACGTGACCAACGGCGCGGCGACCTCACCGGGTTGCCGCAAGAGCGCCACCGCGCAAGCTAACACCGGATGATATGCGCCGCTTCCATGCCGCGCGTCGCATTCCGCGTATCGACTACTAACTGTGCTTGGGAAACGATGGCCGGGTAGTCGTATTGCGAGTGATCGGTGGCGATCACCACGCAGTCGAACTCCGGAATTCGATCGAGCGGAGTGCTGGTCATGTTGAGCGCGTACTTGCGCCCCTGGCCCACGGAGGGGAAGAACGGGTCGTTGTAATCGACCAGCGCGCCGCGCTTTTTGAGGAGCTCGATAATCGTGAGCGAAGGCGACTCGCGCAGGTCGTCGATGTCCCGCTTGTAGGCCAGGCCGAGCACCAGTATCCGCGACCCGGAGAGCGATTTGCGGCGTTGGTTCAACGCCTCAATAATGTTCTCAACCACAAAGTAGGGCATGCCGATGTTCACTTCCCCGGCCAGCTCGATAAATCGCGTGTGAAAATCGAACTGCTTGGCCTTCCAGGAGAGATAGAAAGGGTCGATCGGGATGCAGTGGCCGCCGAGTCCCGGTCCCGGGTAGAACGCCTGGAAACCGAACGGCTTGGTCTTGGCCGCGTCGATCACCTCGAAAAGGTCGATCCCCATCCGCATGCAAAGCTGCTTGAGCTCGTTCACCAGGGCGATATTCACGCAGCGATAGATGTTCTCGAGCAGTTTGGTCATTTCTGCCACTGCCGGGGATGAGACAGAGACGGTGCGGTTAAAGATCGAGCCGTACACAGCAGCCGCGAGCTCCAGCGCCACCGGGCCGCAACCACCCACAACCTTGGGAATATCGCGCCGCGCAATGGAGTCGTTGCCGGGATCCTCGCGCTCAGGCGAAAAGGCGACGTAAAAGCCAGCGCTCTCCGCATCCCGCGCCACGCGCAGTCCGGCCAAATTGCCGTTTTCGAGAAGCGGCACAACAACTTCTTCTGTTGTTCCCGGATAAGTGGTGCTTTCCAGAATCACGAGCTGGCCTTCGTGCAGGTGCGGCGCGATGCTGCGAACCGTACCGGAGACGAAACTGAGATCGGGTTCATGATACTCATCGAGCGGCGTGGGCACACAGATGAGAACCGCGTCCATACGCGCGATCTCACTGTAATCCGCCGTCGCCCGGAAGCCGCATTGCTGCGCCAGTTGAATCTCTGTGCCCGGAATGCGCACGATGTACGATCCGCCCCGATTGAGCGTGTCCACCTTGACGGAATCGACGTCGAAACCGGTCACCTTGAACCGTTCTTCGCTGAACAGGAGCGCGAGCGGCAGGCCGACGTAGCCCATGCCGACAATGCCAATGCGGGCCTCCCGGGTCTCGATCCGATTCTTGAATCGCTCAACTCGATTCAGTGAAGCCAAACTCATAAATCCTCCACCTGCTTCGCATCCCGGATCCCATCCTTTGAGCTGCAGCGCATCGAAGAGCATTCAATCCTTTTGGCTGTAACGGCGCCCTGACCAGGGATCACGCGCCGCACATCCATGCAAACTTCTGACAGTTCATAAGATGGACTATGCGAATCGGATATATTCTTTTACATCTTTCTCTTCCTCGGCTCAAGCCTGACGGGTGGCAAGCGCACCGGGCATGGCAGCTTCTTCACGAACGCCAAAGTAATGGCGCTCCACCATCAGGCAAAAGATATGTTCGAGCGCAAGGTGCGCCTGCTGGATGTACATTGTCACCTTGGACGGGATGACGATGAGGTAGTCGCACAGCGCCGGCATTTT